>NZ_JACZDT010000005.1:0-300000 GCF_015903855.1 Fictibacillus sp. 18YEL24 | reverse complement strand
GGAATATCTCCTGATGATGTTTACAGTAACATAATCGTTGATAAAAAACGTAATTGCATTTTGGCATTGTGGGGATCAACTTCAGGTACTATTAAAAAACACTTAGTAAAACTTGATTATAACGGTAATATCATACAAGGTCCGGTAGACATTTTGGCAGCTCCTTATTCACTCCAGGGAGCAGTTAATACTGTTCAATTATTTGAAGTGATTGAAGACTATATCTTTTTCGGTTATGCAAATCAACTATATACATTAAATGCTGCTACTCTTGAGCGAACGGCTTTTCAATATAACTTTACAGAAAGCACTTATCAAGCATTTAAGATGGTAGGCAATGACACGATCCATATAGGATCTACAAGTAATTACAGAAAATATCAGCACAAAATAACATTAGCCTAAGGAGGGAAATGTATGTCGATTTTTATCCAATATGATGAACAAAATAACGTTACTTTCTATCACACCAAACCTTTTGATTCTGAAGAAGGTATGGGAAAAACCCGTCAAGAACTTGAAACTGAAGGATTAATTTTGGATATGTATGATATGCCAGCTTCTGATAATACAAATGGGAAGCTATCGATATTAAAAATCAATCCTTCTACAAACGAATTGTATTATGAATACATTGACCGACCCCTGACTTCAGAAGAAAGAATAAAGCAACTTGAGTCTGAACTTGTATTAGCAAGAGAGGATAGTGTTTCAAATATGTTGGCTATAACAGAAGTTTACGAAATGTTACTAGCTCAGGGAGGTACTGTTTAATGTCAATAGTGACCATCTATTACAAACTAATCAAAGCCGGTGCAAAGACCATCGAACAAGTGCCCGAGATCCACAGAGCTGAAGTTCAAGAGCGACTAGACAATGAAACTACTTCAGCTAATTAAGATGATCGCTTACCTTCTTTGGAAGGAGGTGGACATAGATATGGTAACTGTATACGTAACTTTAATCGTACGTGGTTATAAAACATTTAGCCAGGTACCAGCAACACTACAACCGCAAGTAAAGGCTGAACTTGAAGCTCTTGAGCTTGGAGAATTAGCACAATAACAAACGCCGATGAGGGCGTATTTTTTATGCCCTCATTCATTCTAGGGTTTAAGGTATACTTGTATTAAAAATTACGAGGTGCCGTAAATGGAACATAAGATAGAAATCGATTGGTTTGAATACAAGTTTTTAAAAGAACAATTAAAAGAATATACAGAACAAAAAAGGCAGCTCTATGAGTATATGGGTTTTGAGGAAGAATATCTGATTACTCGGGCTAGTCTTAAAAGTTTAACAAAGAACCATTTATCTCTTATGGTTCTTGAACAAAGAAACATGATTAGAAGGTTAATAGATGATCTAGAACCAGAAAAAAGAGAAGCGCATATGCAATTCTTAGATGACCTATACATGAATAAGTAAAGAGCCAAATAAGGCTCTTTTTTGTCGCTCTTGGATCATGATGTGCAGCTCTAATTTTCATTTACTTTGTTATTTATACTATTCATTTGTTAAAATTTACAAAAAGGAGAGTATAAATGACACTTATAGCAGCCTTACCTTTAGGAATCAATTATGATATTAAAACTATTTTAATTGCAGGAGATAGTAGAATTGTTGATCTAAATGAGAAGGGTAGGTATAGAAACCATACCGACACTGGACAAAAACTATTTAATTTAGCTCCAAATATAATTACTGGGTTTGCTGGTGATTATATTTTAGCAAGTAAAGCAATCACAGAAATCAATAAGATTTTAAAGAAAAAGGTTGCTTCACAACCTATTTACTCTTTAAGAATTGACATAGTAATGTCTAGGATTAGAGTCGTCATGAAAGAAGTGTGGCCAGAAGGAGATAAAAGTACCTCCTTCTTATTTGCAGTCCATGACTCTTTTGATAATAGAAGGAAGTTATACGTTTCCCATAGTCCAGAGTTTAAAATGGAAAGACTATCAGCAAATAATAAGCCTTATCTTATTGGAAGTGATGACGTAACAAGAATAACATTCACCCATCATTATGAAACTTATACTAAAAAAAACTTACCTCGAAGTAAAGAAGAATTCGGGAACCACATAATGATGGCGATGGGGAAGGTATTATCACTTGAAATTAATGGGATTTTTAGCTGCTATTGTTTAGATTATGATGGGAATTACACAATACACCACGGGTATATGCCGATTGAAGAAGCAAAATGGATCTTTGATACTGAGGGAAAGGATGGATGGGAAAGAAAGGTTGACCAGAAGACAATCTTAAAAACATCTAAGCTTTCATCAGAGGTACTTGATGACTTAAGAAGAGGAAAAAGAAAGTGATAAATGATCAACTTAAAAACTTAATATAAAAAAATCATTCAAATCCATCTCAATGAGGTGGATTTTTTATATGGGGAAAAGGAGGTCTAGGATGGAGGCGCCTACAGTGGAGTATACGGAAAAAGAGATTATAGAAATGAAGAGTGACATTAAAGCATTGCAGAATGAGGTGACTAATTTGAAAATAGTCACTTCAAATCATGATCAACAAATCTCCACGTTAAATAAGACTCTTGCCGAAATTCACGATAATACTAAGTGGTTAAAAAGAACAATCACTGGTGCCATTATCGCGACATTAAGCACAGGGGTTATAGGTGGCAGTATTGCAATCGTTTTTAATGTCTTTTCAAAATAGGAGGATCTAAAATGCAAATTGATTTCGGGAATTTACCAGTCCAGGATATTAGAAAGTCTATTCGAGTAAACAAAACTATCCTTACAGAGTATCGATCTTTAAATGACATTACCTCCATTGCACTACATCATAGCTTAACAGAAGAAGGTGATGCACACGCATTCGCCAATTATCATATCGGAACGCTCGGATGGTCCAGAATGGGCTATGCTTTTGTAATTCTTAAGGATGGAACTATCCAGTGGGCGGCTGATCTTGCTGTCAAGACTCCTCACGTTGGAAGTAGTAACCGTACTTCATTAGGAATATGTTTTGTTGGGGACTTCCGTTATAACCCGCCTACAGCTGAGCAACTAGCAAGTGCATATGGTTTACTTGAGCTGTTAATTAAAATATTGCCAAATGTAAAAGATGCCCAAGGGGTTTGGGGACATCAAGAATATCCGGATTACGCTTGGAAACAATGCCCGGCACTCGATATGGACTCTTTGCGCGGCCAAATCGCATCTAAGCAATATGGAGTAGTCACGCATAACTTTAACAATGATAATAAGCGTTTGATCGTACTGCCTGCAGATGCAGGACCGCGTAAAACGATTAACGATCCTGTTAAAGTGGTAATAGAACAACCTACTTTGCCAGCAACAAGAAAACTTCTTGAATATGGCGCAAGAGGAGAAGACGTAAAAAATCTTCAAATCAGATTAAATGATGTAGGTTCTTATGGTTTAAAGGTAGATGGTATTTTTGGAATAGCAACTGAAGCTGCAGTAAGAGATTTTCAAAAGAATAGTAAGCTTTCAGTAGATGGGGTAGCTGGACCAAAGACCTTTGCCAAACTTACATTACCAGCAAAAAAGGCGGAAAAAGTTAACGTTGAAAAACCGCCAAAATCAATAGTTCCTTATCCCGGTCATTTAATTAAAAAGGGGTCCAAGGATAAAGAAAACATAAAAAGAGTTCAACGAGCCGTGGGCGTAGAAGCCGACGGTATTTTTGGGCCAAAAACTGAAGCTGCTGTTAAAGCTTATCAGAAGAGAAAGAAACTTAAGCAAGACGGAATCGTAGGCCCGGCAACATGGAATAAATTATTTTAGGGGGGAAATGTGATGATAAACTGGAAAATTCGTTTTAAAAATAAAATTTGGGTAGCCAGTCTTTTATCTCAAACTGCTATTCTTGTTCAAGCTATCATTGCAGGATTATTTACACTGGGAGTTATTCCCGTTGATTTGACTCTTGTTGACCTGTGGGTGAAAGTGCTGCTTGGAATTGGCAACACAGTCTTAGTTTACTTGTCTTTCCTTGGCATCGTCCAAGATCCAACTGTTGAAGGAATAGGAGATAGTCAGCGATCCTTGCAAAGGAAAGAACCATTAAAAGAAGAATTAGACGAACGATAAGTAAAAGCCCTTCTCTTAGGAGAGGGGCTTTGTTTATTTAAACGTTAATTTAACTACATTTGTATTTTCTTTTTCTTCTAACAAAAAGAAGGGATCTAAGTTAGCCAATTCCTCAATCTCTTCTCTTAGGAAACCAATTTCATAAATTAAATCTTGCTTTGTTTTTACATTATTCTCGATTATTAGCTCTATCGCTTGTCTCAAAGCAGCGGGTTTTTCAAGAGGTAATACATCGTCTAGAGGTTCTTTTGTTCTCATATTATTATAAGCCATTTTTTTTCGTAAATACTGTACTTGATATTCACTAAGAATATCTAATTGTTCGGCTCTATACAGCATGGCTGCTATTGAAACATTCCATCTTTCTTTCAGGCTGATAAAATGTTCAAGAGAGTTTGAGTATACCTCTTGAGCAAATGTTGGTTCTGGCAATAAAAATGCAGAAGCAAATCGATTTGCCTCTTTTTCAATTTGGGTATAATTATCTTTCTTATTAAACTCACTTTTATCTAAATTGGCATGCAAAACCAGATGCCCAAGTTCATGTGCTAAATCAAATCTAGTTCTACAAGCAGAACTAGTTTGATTCCCTAATAGTATATAAGGGCGCTCTAATCTTTTCCATTTGGAACATGCATCAATTTTAATGTCAGATAAATTAGTCTTAGAGATAATAATACCTTGCTTCTCTAGAAGGAGAAGTACATTTGAAATGGGTCCATTACCTAAACCCCATCTCTTTCTTAAATCCATTGCTAATTCATCTATTTCTTCAAAATTAATAGGACTATATTTATTATCGTCAATATATCGGGGTAAAGTAAGTTTAGGGAAATCTAATATTTCCTCTAGATACTTATGGATATCAGATAACCAATTAATTCTGTAAGAATGAATTTTTTTTGATTTTACAGTTGCTGCTGCACGACTTCTGAAAAAAACAACCTCTTCAGTTAAGGAAGAAGTTGGCTTTAAGAAGAAAGATAATGGTAGTTCTAAAGCATTTGTTATTTTTTCTAGAATTTCAGATGTAGGAACATTCTTTCCTTTTTCATATTTCGACACTGCTTGATGTGATATTTCCAAAAATTCTGCTAGTTCCATAAGTGTCAAACCTCTGGCCTCGCGACCTTCTTTTAATCTTTCAGGAACAAAGCTGGAAAATTTCGCTTTGTTAAGTTCCACTTTCTTGCACTCCTTGCACAAATTTTTTAAAGCTTACTAATTTCTCCTCGGTTATTACTTCTTCTTTGATTCTATCACTCTCTGGGGTTGTAATAACATGAGGCTCATTCATTAAATTAATGCGATCTATCCAGCTTCCATTCTTATTTGGTATACCCAAATTAATAAATCTAGGTGTTAACCCACCGTAACCATGAGTTAGTAGTAGATGAATAGGTTGATCTGAAACTTTCTCATCTTTATTTTCAAAATTAAATAAAAGTTGATCAGCATTCTGATAATATTTTCTAAAAAAGGCTGGTCGGGCAATTTTTTTAGAACTCATAACTTGGCTTATTGTAATAACGGCGTTATCAGTAACAAGTTCTAGATGTTTTGAAGTTTTTTTAGAGTTAGTTCCAATACGGGTGCGAATATTGACCTGTCCCTGATCGACAGCTCTTTTAATTAGAAATTGAATTGCTATAGGGCGGAGGTATCCAGAGTGTCTAAGTCCTATTTCCCAATTTAGAAATGGTGAATTTTTTATCGAATCATTAACAAGGAGGTAGCTTTCTTTTATTATTGGCACTAATTTTGCTCTTGTATGTAATGGGACCTCTTGGTTGATAAAGTCAATACAATTAATAGGAACTAATACATCATTTTTCAAACATCCATCTCTCCCTTTTCCTCTTTGCAACCATTTTACCCAAAAACATAAAATTTTGCAACCGTTAATAGTTTTTATGTTTACCAGTATAATCCCAATATCCAGTGTTAACCTTTTTCAGCTGTTCTCTCATGTAATTTTTCAGATCCTCTTCCATCTCATCACCTTCGATTTCATCCGTGTTAAATGTAATCATCCTCGTCTTGTGGAAATCCATAACTGTTACTTTTCTGCTTTCTGTCTTACCTTTTACCGTAAACATAATGCCATATCTCATATAAACACCCCTTTTGGAAATAATTATATACGAATATACGTTCGATTTGTACTAGATTTTAGAACAAACGTTCGGTATAATTGGAACAAAGGGAGGATGACAGTATGAAAAGCTTCTTATCAAGATGTCATTTGAATAAGATACCTGTTGAAATTATGTACATCTCTAATAATGGCCAAGTTAGTCAACGCACCGTTTCGATCAAAGCTATAAATGAAACAACATTAAAAGCCTACTGTCATCTGAGAAAAACTCAACGAGTGTTTAAGTTAGATAATATACTATCCGTTAACTACAAAAAGGCTGCAGGCTAAAGGGGACTGAAGATGAAAAGAATAACCAGGGCACAACTTAACGTATTTGATGCGATCGTTACGAACATTAGGCGTAGAAACTATGCTCCTTCTATAGAAGAAATCCTTACGGTATCCGGTCATAAGTCAAAAAGTACAGTTCATAGGCATTTACTAATATTGAAATCAGCTGGTTATATTCAGTGGGAAGAAGGAAGGACCAGAACATTAAAAGTGATTAAAGCAGTTTCAGAAGAAGATCGCGAAAGACTTACAATTAAATTTGAATATGCATATTAAGAACCCACTTTTTATTCGGTGGGTTCTTTTTTTATCCATATTTCCTCTATAGGCTTCCCAACTATTTCAGCAATTTTAAATGCAACTGGTAAAGTTGGGAGTGTTTTGCCCCGAATAATTAAACTCAGAGTACCTTCGCTAATACTTGCCTTTTGAGCAATGAATCTTTGCTTAATTCCGTTTTCCTTAAGCAATTTATTTAAAATACACTCCAAATGCATTCCCATCACCCTCCTACTTACTCAATTCTTCAAAAAAAATACTTGTCCTTTAAATTTATCTTTTTATGTACAGGCAAGTGACAAGCTCAGCACCCATATCCTTTACTATTCGCGAACAAACTTCTTGATAAATTACCCACTTGTCATAGTAATCGAGAAACTTGTCTATATGCATCGTTAACCGTTTTAGTGTCAATTTAAAATGTTCTCGATTGCTTAACTTATTCTCTCTGAAGAATACCTAAAACGGTGGTGCTGCGTTCTTTCAAAAATGTAAAAAGGAGTTGTTGCTCATGTTCTTTGAAATTGCTTCTTCCCTTCTATTTGGTTCGATTGCCGTTTATGCCAAAACAAAAGGGTCAGGTGGAGGCAGCATGGGAATGAATGAAGGGCAAAAAATACAGCGGATCTTTTCAAACACTGGATTGAATGTAAAGGAGGGAGATAAGATTTTGACGGCGCAGCTGGTACGCAATAGAAAGAGAAGTTGGGGGCGGGAACTGGTTTTCAGGATTCCCCTAGGACGATCCTTTGAGGATTATCAAAACAAGATGCACGCCATTCAGGATGGATTAAATACCAAGAAACGAACAAAAACAATTGATTGGAAGGCGGTTAAACAAATGGATATTAAAAACATCATTAAACTTGAAAAGGCTCATCAAAAAGAGGTTGAAATGTCCTATGACGGAATGTTAAAAATCAAGATCTTCAACCAGCCCATGCCGGATAAGAAACTTTATTCAGACATTGATCTTCTACAAAGCAGCGACTGGAAGGTTCCGATAGGAGCAACACGAACCGAAACAATCTTTCATGACTTTGATCAAATTTATAACATGCTTGTAGGCGGAGCTGTCGGCGGAGGAAAATCTTCATTTTTAGATATGTTGATTGGTCATCTACTAATCACTCAGCCGGAAAACGTGAAGCTTACATTGATCGATTTGAAAGGCGGTGTGGAGTTTAGCCGTTTCAAGGATTGCAAACAGGTTGTAGGTTATGCGGAACAACCATTAGAGGCAAAAGACGCACTTAATGCTGTTGTAGTGGAAATGAAACGTATACTAACAACTTTAAAAGAGAAAAAAGCAAGAAACGTGATTGAAGCAGGTATACAAGAACGCCACTTTATTATCATTGATGAGATCGGAGAACTGGCCAGCCATAAAGAAGTGGATAAAGAAACAAAGAAATTCAAAGAAGAATGTGAATATCTACTATCTAATATTGCCCGTTTAGGCAGGGCACAAGGAATAAGAATAATTGTAGCTACTCAGCACCCTACAGCGGATGTTGTGCCAATACAGGTTAAAAGAAACTGTGATGCAAGGCTTTGCTATAGGGTAGATGGCACTAGCGCTTCAATGGTTGTGTTGGATAGTCCTGGTGCTGAATGTCTTCCGGTTATTCGTGGAAGGGCAATTTATAAAAACGGAGCGAATAAATTCACCTTACAAACCCCATGGTTGAATGATAGGGAAATGGAGGGAGTCATCCAGGTGAATATAAAACCAAGACAGGAGGTTCTAGAAGATGAACCAACGGCAACAGGGGATTTTGCTCTCTTTGAAAACACTCCACTTTCTTAACCGCGATCAGATAATGATATTACATTCACTAAGTAGTTCAAGGAACACCAATAGAGTTCTTTCTGATATGAAACAATATCTTTCAGCAATAAAAGAAGGAAAAGAAACAATCTACTATCTTTCCAAAGAAGGGCGTGAAATGGTCGGGTGTGAACGGATCCGCAAGAAAACGCCTCAAGTGCAACACTTTATTATGAGGAACCAGTTCTACATCTTTGCGCATTGCCCTAACGAATGGAAGATTGAACAGAAGATTGGTGGTCAGATTGTTTGTGATGCAGCGTTTAAGCAAAGTGGAAAGTGGCACTTTCTTGAAGTGGATAACAATGCAACCATGACGGCCAACAAGAAGAAAATCGAAAAGTATAAGAAGTTGTATGAAAGTAAAATTTTCCAAAATCACGAAGATTACGGTTACTTCCCTCTGCTGTTATGGGTGACTACAAACGATTATCGACAAAAGAAGTTACTGGAACTATGCCGGGAAATTCCGTCCAACGTGTTCACGATTGACGATATTAAATAGGGGAGTTGTTCATCATGTTCAGACATAAGAAAATTGAAAGAGTTGGAACAATTTCAGAATTTATGCAGAGAAAACACAATTTTTCGGAACTGAAAGTGAAGGATTATAGCAAATATAAAGCAGTTGCTACTGGTGCACTGGTTCCGCTCATTTTTGCACCAAAAGCATTTGCAGCGGAATCCATTAATCAATGCGGTCAGGTGCTAGCAGTTTCATCGACAACTGCAGCGGTACCAGTAAATGCAGTAACAGATAAGGTAATGGGGGATGTCATAAGTGCATTTGCTCATTTATTCGATCCTCTTATCGATCTAATGATTGCAATTTCATTCCCTGTCGCTTCAGCTATGATCGTATGGAAAATATTCTGTGGCTTCTTTAAAGATCAGGGAGAAATTTGGGAGGGTATAGGTAAAGTATCAATCGTTTACTTACTTGTACAGATGTCTCCAATATTTATCAAAATTTTAAAAAGTTTGGGTACCCTTGCAGTTGGAATATAGCAGCATTTATTAATCTTGCCCTCTCCACTTTATGGAGGGGCTTTATTTTTTCATTTTTTGTAAGCGCTTTCGATTATTTATGTTTATTTTGGTTATAATATGATTTATTATGTACTTATACGATTATCCGTGTATAAATCCGGGGAAATAGGTATAAAGGTGATATATACGGTTTAACTTGAATTACATATGAGGGGGGAAACTAAATGGCATATAATTTGCAAGATGTCGTTAACTGGTTCCTTGCTAAAGAATCAATGACTCCGAAAAAACTTCAAAAAATTTTATACTATGCATACTCTTGGACACTAACTATGGAAAATGACGATGTATCAGAGTTAGAGAATAAACTATTTAATGAAAAGTTCGAAGCGTGGGTACATGGACCAGTTCTAAGGGAAGTATATGATCAATTTAGGGAATATGGTTATCAAGAAATTCCTAAGTTTGAAGGTCCTTTAACTACATTTTCAGATGATATTGAGGGAATTCTGGAAGAAGTTTGGGAAGATTATGGTCATTATACCGGTAATGAATTAGAATCAATTACTCATCAAGAGGATCCATGGATTAACGCAAGAAATGGTTATTCTGCTTTAGAGAGATGTAATGTAGAATTAAAAGATGAAGATATTTTTAACTATTATATTCAACGAGTGGAGTTTGTCTAGCTCATGGTAAAGGGAAAAAGTCGAAAGAGAATAAAAAAAGATTCTGGACCATCACCTAAAAAAGCTCTTCAAAGGGGAACTGAACCTAACCAGTCAGATTCCCCTTTAACTTTTGATTTC
Organism: Fictibacillus sp. 18YEL24; assembly: GCF_015903855.1. GTDB lineage: Bacteria > Bacillota > Bacilli > Bacillales > Fictibacillaceae > Fictibacillus > Fictibacillus phosphorivorans_C. The sequence continues at coordinate 289,569 of NZ_JACZDT010000005.1, read as the reverse complement.
TCTAATAAAAATTGGCTAATGGGTGTTTCTCAAGGGAGATTTACAAATAAATTAAGTGATGAATCAATGTATGCTGCGTATTTAACTGAAATTTTTCATAAACTTATTCCTAATATTCAACAAAATTGGCTTGAGATTATTCGTACTCCAGGTAGAGGATCATGGAGGCACTGTCATCAAGTAGATAATGAGAAAATTGATTTAGTGCTTGCAATTACAGAGCAAATTCACGGCCATCAGTTTAGAACTGAAAAAACTGCAGGTCCTTCTCTTTGGCAGTTTGGAGTAACGCAAAATATTAGACTTTTTGCAATTCATGATTATACAAATAATCATTTAGTTCCACTATTTGTTGATTATCATCATTTAGTTCATCCAAATAAAAACTTTAACCAACCTGATTATGAAAGATATTCATTTTGTCCAATAAGCGTTTACATGTCAAGTTAAAAATAACCACCATTATAGGTGGTTTTTTGATTGGAAAAATTGATTTCGGCGACAATTCGGCGACAAGAGGTATATCGTTGTTAAAAAAGAAAATTAAACAAAAAAGAAAAACCCTTGTATATCAAGGGTTTTTAACGTTTATGTATGGTGGAGACTAGCGGGATCGAACCGCTGACCTTTTGGCTGCCAGCCAAACGCTCTCCCAGCTGAGCTAAGCCCCCAAAAAATACTGACATAAAAAAGTATATAATTATTCTGAAAATGGAGCAAGTGATTTTTGGATAAATCTGCATACCCTCTTTCTAAACTTCAAATAATAATTAAGATATATAACTACTTATGATCATTTGAAAAATGTCATCTAAAATTTAAACCACTTAAACATCCTAATTCTCCTCTGAAAGGACAATCTCACACAAGGATATAAGTCTTTTTTACCTTAAAAGTATTTTTAATAAAACTGGTATAGACAACTAGTCCTAGTAGCTTAAAGGACTTAAGTTCTGTTTTGTCCTCTTACGACAGGAACTGCTTTTTTTCTACCGAAAAGTGACAAAGAAAGAAAGCGCTACCAAATTTTAAGGAGGTTAGTAATATGAAAACATCAATAAACATTCGGTATGTTCTTTTGATTGCCCTATTGATCGTTCCTATGTTTGCTGGAGTTGGGAAGGCTGAAGGTGTTTCAGCCAAACATAAAAGAAATGAAGGCTTAATGATCGCTCAAAATATGCCCCAACTAGATAAGGAAATTAACGGGGATACAGTAGATCTAGCAGCATTGTTAACAAGTAAAGATGGAACGTATGTAGAAGTGACAAAGCATTTAATATGGAAGTCACTGAATAAAAAAGTAGCTTCAGTGAACCATGATGGTCTTGTAAGTTTAAGCGGTAAGAATGGTACAACAATGATTATAGTAACAGATGGTAAATCGCTCGACAAAATCGGAATCCGTGTTAAACACGGAAAGGCTGAATTTTTAAAACAAAAAAATCCTAAATATGACGTGATCACAAAAGCGATAAAGTCTATGACTGTCAAAGAAAAGATAGGACAAATGTTGATGCCAGATTTCCGTAATTGGAAAGGGCAACCTGTAACGGAAATGAACGATGAGATTAGAGAACTTGTAAAAAAATATCACCTTGGTGGCGTTATTCTATTTAGGGAAAATGTAGTAACGACAGAGCAGACAGTAAGGTTAGTAGATGAATATAAAAAAGCAAATGAAGATTATGGTTTATTGGTATCAATCGACCAAGAAGGTGGAATTGTGACACGTTTGCAGAGTGGTACCGATTTCCCAGGAAATATGGCGCTTGGTGCCACAAGATCAACGGAGATGGCGGAATCTGTCGGACATGCTATCGGTTCAGAGCTTCATTCACTAGGAATTAATATGAACTTAGCACCGGCTTTAGATGTAAATAACAATCCTGACAACCCTGTTATTGGTGTTCGTTCATTTGGTGAAGATCCACAGTTAGTAGCTGATTTAGGAACGGCCTATATTAAAGGATTGCAAGATTCAGGTATGGCTGCAACGGCTAAGCACTTCCCAGGTCATGGAGACACAGCAGTAGATTCTCATTTGGGTCTGCCTTCTGTTCCTCATGAAAAGGAGAGACTCCTAGAAGTTGAGCTATATCCTTTCCAGCAAGCGATCAATAACAATATTGATGCCATATTAACAGCTCACGTTACATTTCCTAAGATTGATCCAACAACTGTTATTTCTAAAAAAGATGGAACAAAAATCAATCTTCCAGCCACATTGTCCTATGAAGTATTAACGAATTTGGTGCGAAAAGAAATGGGCTTTAAAGGCGTTATTTCTACAGATGCACTAAATATGAAAGCTATAGTAGATCACTTTGGTCCAGTTGATACTGCTATTCGTGCAGTAAATGCTGGAACAGATATCGTACTCATGCCAGTGGGATTAGAAGAAGTCGCAAATGGACTGTATGAGGCAGTGGATAATGGTGAAATTACAGAAAAAAGATTGAATCAATCGGTTGATCGTCTATTGACGTTAAAAGCGAATCGCGGGATTTACAAACAAGTAAGCGAAACACCAATAGAAGAGAAAATTGAACACGCAGAAGAAGTTGTTGGCAAACAAGAGCATAAGGCTTTAGAGAATGAGGTAGCAAAAAAATCAATAACACTTGTAAAGAACGAAAACCTTTTACCTGTTAACAAAAACGAAGTCGATTCTGTAGTTGTTATTGGTAATACCTATATCGAAAACCTTCAACAAGCGTTAGCTGCTCACCACTCATCGGTAGAGTTGATCAAAGCAGATAAACCTTTAAGTGCTGAACAACTGCAAAAAGTAAAAGATGCCGATCTTGTTGTGCTAGGAACTCATACGTCTACCGTTTCTGGGCGACTACCGTCGTCTCCACAGATGCAGATGGTCAACCAAGTTATTGATGCAGCACCGGGTAAAACAACTGCTGTAGGTATTAGAAATCCGTATGATATTATGGCGTTTCCTGAAGTTTCAGCTTATCTTGCACAATATAGCTTCAGAGATGCTAGCTTTAGAGCGGCAGCAGAAACGATTTTTGGAATGAATGATCCTTCAGGCAAGCTGCCAGTTACGATCTATGAAGATGGTTTAGAACAGATTCTATATCCGTTTGGTCATGGCGAAAGCTACTAATAGGGGGAGAATAAACAATGAGAAAATGGGGAATTTTTTTAACGATATTGATGTTGTTTTCTTTTATGTTGCCAGGTGCTCAAGCTTCGAATCAGAATGGTTTTGATCATAAGAAAAGATTTAAGACCGGACTAGAACAATTGTTGAATCATGATATGAGGGTGTTAAAGGGTAAAAAGGTAGGATTAATCACGAACCCGACTGGAGTAGATCGTAACTTGAATAGCATCGTGGATGTTTTATACAACCACCCCGATATAGAGCTAAAAGCTTTGTATGGACCTGAACACGGAGTAAGGGGAAGTGCTCAAGCTGGAGAATATGTTGAATTCTACAATGATCCAAAAACGGGTCTGCCGGTCTATAGCTTGTATGGAGCAACAAAAAAACCAACCCCTGAGATGCTTGAAGGAATTGATGTTTTGGTTTTTGATATTCAAGATGTAGGTACTCGTTTTTATACGTATATTTACACGATGGCTTATGCGATGGAAGCTGCAGAAGAGAACAATATACCATTTGTCGTACTAGATCGTCCGAATCCACTAGGAGGCAAAGAAGTAGAAGGGCCAGTATTAGATCCTGCTTATTCTTCATTTGTTGGTCTTTATCCTATTCCATTGAAACATGGAATGACTGTAGGAGAACTGGCGAAATTATTCAACAAAGAGTTTGATATTGATGCTGATTTAAAAGTGGTTGAAATGAAAGGATGGAAGAGATCCTGGAGCTATGAAGACAGTGGGCTTGAATGGGTGTTGCCTTCTCCTAACATGCCAACAAAGGATACGGCACTTGTTTATCCAGGAAGTGCATTGATTGAAGGAACGAATGTGTCGGAAGGTCGAGGAACGACTAAGCCTTTTGAGTTGATCGGTGCTCCATTTATTAACGGAGATCAATTAGCTGAGAAACTGAACAAGGAAGCTTTGCCTGGTGTTACATTTAGAGCTGCCTCTTTCATTCCTGCTTCATCTAAGCATGCAGGAAAGCTATCTCATGGAGTAGAGATTCACGTAAAAGATGAAAAGTTATTTCAACCTGTATTAACTGGAATCACGCTTGTGAAAGCTATTCATGATCTTTATCCGAATGACTTTGCATTCAGAGCAGAAGACAGTAGAGGCATTTCTTTCTTCGACCTATTAACCGGAAACGGATGGGTTCGAGAGTATATTGAATCAGGGCGTACTGTAGATGAAATCGTTTCTCGATACGATCAAGAACTTCAGGATTTTAAGGATGTAAGAAAAAAATATTTGTTGTATTAAGTGTGAGAAAGAGCTAAGGCGGTTTCTTAAAGCCTTAGCTTTTTATTTGAATTTTCTGACTGGTATAGACAACTAGTCATAAGAGTGGTAGGCTAGGCATAAAGTGATAAAGGGGAGTGGACATGAAACCTAACATTTTACTTGTTGGAAACTTAATCGACGAAAAAGGACAGCTCGTTCATAACGGATATTTGTGGATTAAAGACGATAAGATCCATCATGTTGACACAACAGATCCGCTCTCAACGGATGAAGATGTTATTAGGTATAACTTACCTAAAGGAAGTATCATCCTCCCTGGCATGATCGATATTCATATTCATGGTGCTGCGGGAGCAGACTTTATGGACGGAACGCAAGAAGCACTAGAGATTATTGCAAAACATCTCCCAGCAGAAGGAACGACATCCTTTTTAGCAACAACGATGACTGAAGAAACGACTGTTATTCATACAGCACTGAATACTGCGGCAAACTTCATAAAACGATCTCGAAGTTCAGCTGCTGAAATGCTCGGTATCCACCTGGAGGGGCCATTTATTTCTCCAAAACGAGCAGGTGCACAGCCTGCGTCTTTTATTCAGGAGCCTGACGTAAACCTATTTGAAAAATTTCAAAAAAGTGCAGAGGATCAAATAAAACTCGTTACGTTAGCACCTGAAAGGGATGGTGGACGTGAGCTTACAAAGTACTTATCTTCACAAGATGTGATCGCTTCGATCGGTCATAGTGATAGTTCTTTTTTAGAAGTAAAAGATGGGATTGAAGCAGGTATTTCTCACGTCACACACTTATTTAATGGTATGCGTGGGATGCATCATAGAGATCCAGGAGTTGCAGGTGCTGCTCTCTTACAGGATGAATTAAAGGTTGAGATGATAGTGGACGGCGTTCATGCGAGCGCTGAGATGATTAGACTAGCCTATCATTCTACTGGTTCAGAACGAACTATTTTAATTACGGATTCGATGAGAGCAAAAGGTCTAGGAGAAGGCACTTATACACTTGGTGGTCAGCAGGTATCTGTAAAAGCTGATGAAGCTAGATTAATTGACGGAACACTAGCAGGAAGTATCCTGCCGATGAACATCGCTGTAAAAAACATGATGGATTATACGCATTGCTCGTGGTCAGATATTGTGAAAATGACAAGTGAGAATGCTGCAAAAGAACTGCAGATCTTTGAAAAAAAGGGAAGTCTTTCTGTCGGTAAAGACGCAGATATTACGGTGTTGACTGAGGAATGCGATGTGCTTATGACATTTTGTCGAGGCGAGCTTGTGTATCATCGAAAGGGGGAACGAGTTTGAGATTGATCAGGGTTTCCGACGAAGAAGAGCTTAGTAGATTGGCTGCTGAATATGTGTTTTCGAAAATAAAGAGTTCAGAAAAAATTGTGCTTGGTCTTGCTACAGGGAGGACACCTTTAGGCATGTACCGACACCTTTCAAAATATAGTAAAGAGTATAAGCAGTCCTATTCACACGTGCACACTGTTAACCTTGACGAATATGTCGGTTCCAGAGCTTATCATGATTATATGCAACAAAACTTTTTTGACCATATCGGAATCCATAAGAATCAAACTCATCTCCCAGATGGTATCGCCGTAGACCTTGAGAAAGAATGCAAGCGATATGAAGAAGTGATCATACAACTGGGTGGTATCGATCTTCAGGTGCTCGGTATCGGACAGAACGGACATATCGGTTTTAATGAACCTGGTACAGATTTTAGTTCACGCACGCATGTAGTCGAGTTAACAGAGTCCACATTAAGCGCGAACGCTAAATATTTTACACATGAGAAACAGCCGCGAAGAGCAATTACGATGGGAATTGGCACGATCCTTGAGAGTAAAGAAATTCTGCTTCTTGCTTCTGGTGAAAAAAAAGCGAGAGCATTAAGAGAACTATTCCAAGGTACCATGAATTCTGATATACCTGCGACAGTTCTTAATCATCATCCTAACGTTACTGTGTTAGCTGACGAAGGTGCAAGGAGTCTTTTAGAAGAGGAGAGTTAAGTATTTTTATGATTGATAAAACATCACCAATGCCACTTTACTTTCAGATTGAAGAAGCGATTAAACAAAAGATTGATAAGGGTGAGTGGGAATCTGAAACCATGATACCTTCTGAAAGAGAGTTTGCTGAGAACTATGAAGTAAGCCGCATGACAGTACGGCAGGCTATCAATAATCTTGTGAATGATGGCTACTTAACCCGCCGAAAAGGGAAAGGAACATTTGTTTCTGCAAAGAAAATAGAGCAGAAGCTTCTAGGTCTTACAAGTTTTACAGAAGACATGAAGTCACGAGGCTATAAACCTGCATCTAGACTCATTTCTTTCCAAAAAACAACGGCTGAAAACAGAGTAGCAAAAGCGCTTGAGATCGAAGAGGATCAAGAAATTTATGAGATTAAACGTGTTCGGCTTGCAAATGACATTCCGATGGCGTTCGAGACTACTTATGTTCCCGTTGATCTTCTTGAATTAAACGAATCACACATAAAACAAGGGTCTTTGTATTCTGAAGTTGAGAATGCAGGCTTTGTTATAGATTATGCGACACAAAGTTTAGAAGCGTCCATTTCGCGTGAAGCAGAAAGCGAGATACTTGAGATTACAAAAGGTGCAGCAGTCCTTCTTATTAAAAGACAAACCTATTTAACAACAGGAAGGCCACTTGAACTTGTTCAGTCGGTGTATCGAGGCGATCGCTACAAATTTATGATCGATATGAAACGCTGATCATAAGCGTTTTATATAAAAATGAAAGCGTTTACTAAAAGGGGGAAGAAGCATGGGGAAAGAGCAGCAAATGGCTCATGGTATCATCGAAAAACTTGGAGGTTCTTCAAACATCCAATCGTTGATGCACTGTATGACTAGAATTCGGGTTAATCTACACGATCCGTCAAAGGCGGATCTCAAAGGTCTTAAAGAAGTAGATGGTGTGTTGGGAGTCGTTGAAGATGATACACTGCAGATCATTGTCGGACCTGGCATTGTCAATCGCGTCACTCTTGCGATGAGTGAAGAGACAGGTATGAACATTCAATCTCTTGATGAGACGGACCCAATGGACCTTGAACAGATGGCAAGAATGAATAAGGATGCCATCAACAAAAAGAATGCAACTCCTTTTAAACAGTTTTTACGCAAGATCGCTAGCATCTTTATACCGCTGATTCCTGCAATCGTGGCGTCTGGTTTGATTGCTGGAATGTCAAACGTAGCTGTAAGAATGGGTGCTGACCCAGAATCTTCAATTATGCAGATGCTTAGCTTAATTGGATGGGGTGTTTTTAGTTATCTAGCTGTATTCGTAGGTATCAATACTGCCAAGGAATTTGGTGGAACCCCAGCATTGGGTGGTGCAGCAGGTATCTTACTGATTAACCCGGGCCTTGCGAATATTACCCTCTTTGGAGATCCACTTGTAGTAGGACGTGGTGGATTGATTGGTGTAATGCTTGCCGCGGTTTTAATCGCCTTTTTGGAAAAACGTATTAGAAAATTTGTACACCCTTCAATTGATATTATAGTTACGCCAACATTAGCATTATTAATTACAGGTTTTGCTACGCTATTTGTTCTTCAGCCAGTAGGCGGGTTTTTGTCGGATTTAATTACTAAAGGATTGTTGAATTTAATTGATATTGGCGGTATTTTCTCTGGACTTATCTTAGCAGGAACATTCCTACCGTTGGTTGTAACAGGATTGCATCAAGGGTTAACTCCAGTACACATGGAGCTAATTAACACGATCGGTGATGATCCGTTATTACCGATTCTAGCAATGGGTGGAGCAGGGCAAGTTGGTGCTGCCTTTGCAATCTACTTTAAGACAAAGAACCAGCGTCTTCGTAAAGTTATTAAAGGTGGATTACCTGTAGGTATGCTTGGAATTGGTGAACCGCTAATCTTTGGTGTTACCCTTCCGCTCGGGCGACCTTTCTTGACAGCATGTCTAGGAGCTGCAGTTGGTGGAGCGTTCCAAGCATTCTATGAAGTTGCTACGATTGCCATCGGTGTGTCAGGGATTCCACTCGTGTTTCTTGTAAACGCAAATGAAATGGTCCTCTATCTAGTAGGTTTAGTAATTGCTTATTTCTTCGGATTCTTATTCACATGGACGTTTGGATTTAAAGAGAGTATGGCAAAAGACATCTAACGAATTTAGGAGTGAACGGTTTGTGTTATGGGATTTCAATCTATCTGAGTGAATCAGACACTTTTAATAAAAACTGGATGGAGAAAGCCGCTAAGAGCGGATTTCAATACATCTTTACTTCTCTTCATATACCTGAAGAGAAGGACGTGGATTACGTTAAGCAAGTTAAATGGTTAGGAAATACCGCTCAAGAGTTTCATATGGAAGTAATGGCAGATGTTTCACCAGCTTCTCTAGAGCGGTTGGGTTTATCATTCTCTGAACTGCCTTCCTTAAAAGAATGGGGCATTTCGGGCATCAGGATGGATTATGGGTTTACGGCCAAGCAGATCGCTTGGCTGTCTCACCATCTTAAAATTGGTTTAAACGCAAGTACCATTGATGAAGAACAGCTTAAGAAGTTGATGGATGAGGGACTTCAACCGAATCAAACAGAGGCTTGGCACAACTTTTATCCAAAGCCGTTTACCGGCATATCAAAGCAATCTCTTTATGAGAGAAATGTTCTGTTTCATCGGTATGGAATTAAAACGATGGCATTTATTCAAGGTGATGAACAATTACGCGGCCCTCTTCATTTAGGACTTCCTACAATTGAGAATCACAGACATGTTTCTCCGGCACTTGCTGCATTGGAACTTCAAGAAATGAATACGGACAAAATCTGTGTAGGAGATTTAAACCTGACGAACAAAACTTTACAAGAACTAAAGTATTTAATGGAAGGTACAGTCCCTCTTTATGTTGACTTTAACAAAGGATATGAGACATTCAACAACATGGTTCATTCAAATAGAATGGATGCTGCAGAATATGTGATCCGGTCCGTTGAGTCACGACATCAGCCTTCTCATTTTCAACAGGAAGCTCATGGGTTAGAGGTATTTAATGAAGGAACAATAACGGTTGAAAACGAGTTATATGGCAGATATGCGGGTGAACTTCAGATTTGTTTAAAAGATATACCGGCTGATGCAAAAACGAATGTAGCAGGTCAGATCAAAAAAGAGAGCTTGTCACTGTTGAAGAAAGTTGGATGTGGCAAAAGATTTGTGCTGTTGAATTCAGAAGTGAAATAAAAATTTGTTAACTATTAACCACTTAAAGGAGATCAAGATGGACTTAACCAAATTGGGCACAGAAAAAAGAAATCCTGACACGTTAACTATTGATGAACTTACAACTTTAGAAGTGATCCAAAAAATACACGAAGCCGATCTGGGAGTAGCCAGTTGTATTACTCCTGTTTTAAAAGAAATCAGTTCTGTCGTTGAAAAGGTAGTTACAGCTTTTGAAAATGAAGGTCGATTGATCTATATTGGTGCTGGAACAAGTGGACGGTTAGGCGTTTTGGATGCATCAGAGTGCCCTCCCACATACGGCACAGATCCAAGTTTAGTAGTTGGGGTCATTGCAGGCGGGGATTATGCCCTTCAGCATGCAATTGAGGGAGCGGAAGATGATGCAGAGCTAGGTGAATCCGATCTTAAAGCTTTAAAAATAACTGAACGAGATGTTGTTGTTGCTATTGCGGCTTCTGGCAGAACGCCATATTGCTTAGGTGCGATGAAATACGCAAAAACAAAAGGGGCATTAACAGCAGCTCTTGTGTGTTCTTTAGATTCACCGATGGAGAAGCTTGCGGATATTAGCATTCCTGTTGTTACGGGGCCAGAAGTGGTCACTGGCTCAACTAGAATGAAAGCCGGTACTGCTCAAAAACTTGTATTGAACATGATCAGTACAGCCAGCATGGTGAGATGGGGTAAGGTGTACAGCAATCTCATGGTCGATGTTCAACCAACAAATGAGAAATTAGTTCAGCGTGCCAAAAATATTATTATCGAAGCTTCTGGTGCAACAGAGGAAGAAGCGGAAATGGCTTTGCAAGAACAAGGCGGCAATACAAAGGCTGCGATTTTTCAGCTTGTTACAGGTGTCGCTCCAAACGAAGCAAAATTGCAACTAGATCAGCATAATGGAAAGTTAAAAGAAGCGATACGTAATTTCACTCAAAAGTGAGAGGGGTAGGTACTATGTTAGGTTTCTTACAGCGGATCGGTCGTGCGCTCATGCTTCCGATCGCAGTTCTTCCTGCAGCTGGACTTTTGCTACGTTTTGGTCAAGACGATTTATTAGATATACCATTCTTAGTGGCATCAGGTAATGCGATTTTTGGTCATCTAGCGTTATTATTTGCGATAGGTGTCGCGGTAGGACTCTCGAGAGATGGAAGTGGAGCTGCTGGACTTGCAGGAGCAATCGGTTACTTCGTACTAACAGAAGGAGCAAAAACATTTGCAGAAGTAAACCTGGATTATGACGGGAAATTTGATATGTCTGTCTTAGGAGGTATTCTAGCAGGGGTCATAGCTGGACTTTTATATAATAAATTTTATAATACGAAACTGCCAGAATGGCTTTCCTTCTTTGGAGGTAAACGATTTGTTCCCATTGTAACGGCTGGAACCATGGTACTTCTAGCGCTTGTTTTCGGATTTATATGGCCATACCTTCAGATGGGATTAGAAAACGTTGGTACTTGGATTACAAGTGCCGGTGCGATAGGTGCAGGCATATTTGGTTTCTTTAACCGCTTATTACTTCCACTCGGACTTCATCATGTACTCAACAGCTTCTTATGGTTTGTATTTGGTGAATTTACAGGTGAAAATGGGAAGGTCGTTACGGGTGATCTATGGAGATTCTTTGCTGAAGATCCTAAGGCAGGCTTTTATATGGCTGGATTTTTCCCTGTAATGATGTTCGGACTGCCGGCAGCTTGTTTAGCCATGATTCATACAGCAAAAAAACATCGTAAGAAGGCAGTAGCAGGAATGCTAGGCAGTCTGGCTCTTACATCTTTTGTTACGGGAATTACAGAACCAATCGAATTTGCGTTCATGTTCCTATCTCCTTTACTGTATGTGATCCATGCTGTATTAACCGCTGTTTCGATGTCGGTGGCAGTATTACTAGATATCCATCATGGGTTCACGTTTTCTGCTGGAGCGATTGATTATTTCTTAAACATCGGAATCTCGCAGAATGGTTGGTTGTTACTTCCGATGGGTGCAGTATATTTTGTTTTATACTATGGAATATTCCGTTATCTGATTGTGAAACTGAACTTGAAAACACCAGGCAGAGAAGATGAAGATGCTATTGTATCAGAAGCTGCAGCTACTACTACAGCGAATGAAAAGTATGAAAGGGCTGCATCAGCTTATTTGAGTGCCCTCGGAGGAAAAGATAATATCGTGCTGCTAGAAAACTGTATTACTAGATTAAGAGTTCAGATTAAAGACTTGTCAGAGGTTGATGAAGAAGCGCTTAAAAAAGCAGGATCAAAAGGTCTGATCAAGCTTAATAATCAAAATATACAGGTCGTTGTAGGATCTGAGGTTGAACCGATCGCAGATTATATGAGAGATAAGCTATAAAGCTATAAAAAAGACCACCATCTTCTTAAAGAAAATGGTGGTCACTTCTTTATTACACGTTCCAATAACCACTTACTGGTACGTTTGCTGCGTATCCATAGGAACATGGGTAAGCATAAACACAGCAGTTTCCATTAAACGAGACGGCTCCGACAATAATGAGCAGCACGAATAGTACCACGTAAAGCGTAAAGCTATCAGAACAGTACTTTCTCGACGACATATTTTCACTCCTCTTCTTGCGTGTGAGAAGCCGGTTTCTCTCCTCAACTCATTTTATGCAAGTAGGATGAGCATAGAAACGGTGATAAATGCCCCATTTTAGAAGAGTTGTATACGAAGTAGAAGTCTATTTGTAAGCCTCATCTAAGATAATGTATAAGTAATCTACGAATTCACCTTTTGAGAACATCGTCACTTCATATACATCACCAAGGTCGTTGTATACATAAGCTGTATCTGTGTCTGTTGTTTCTTCAACATCTACAGGAAGACCAGCTAGTTCAAGTGCTCTAGTCATTTCTTCAGCATTAAACAAGATTTCTTCATCAATTACAGAATAGACAAGACGAGCGGCTTTTCCTTCTACAAACGTTACCGCATATTTATCATTCTGATAATAGTTTACGATAGCAGGGACAAATTCTGTCGTACCTGAGTAGCGAAACTGAATCTTTTCAGATCGGTTCGGTTTACCCCATCTGTCGCTGATTTGTTTTTCGGAAGAGTTTGTGAGTTCACTTGCAACAAATTGATGCTCACTAGTTAGATAGTCCTTTTGTTCGCTATCATCACTTGTTGCCTCATCTTCAGCTGTGCTGCTTTCAGCTTCTGTAGTTGTTGTCTCTGTTGCTTCTGAATCTTCTTTTTCTGATTTAGAAGTGGAGCTGTCAGTAGAATCTTCCTTGTTAGTATTTGTTTCGGAAGCTCCTTGTTCATTTTGTTTCGTATCTTTAGAGCAAGCTGTTACAAAAAGTAACCCAATTATAAGAAATAGTGTTATAAGTTTTTTCATGATACTCCCTCATTATGTAGTTCATATTGTTAAACAGACACTTCCAATGTTAACAAAAGAGTACAAAAATTGAAAATGAAAAGTTTGGCAGATGAAGAAACTTATATCCTTTTCAGAATAGAATGACATTTAAATACCTTATTCTCATAAAATAAGGATATATATAAAGCTTCAATCACATAGTAATCGGTCATACAGTAGCAGCTTGTATAGAGGTATGATCGCAAAGTAAAGTATGAAGGCTATAAAGCTAAATACAAATGGAATACCTATAGTAATATTTCATTTTGTTAACAAATCAACTACAATATATGGTAGACATCCATTAAAAGGCATGATTGTGGAAGGGCAGGTGTTGGGGATGCAGTATATTGTGTATGATTTAGAGATGACAAACCGGCTCTCGGAGATCATAGAGATAGGTGCCATTCGAATGATTGAAGTTGATGGTGAACTTAAAATAGTGGATACGTTTCAGTCATTTGTTCAACCTAAAATGGATAAGTTGAATACACGAATTACGAACCTAACGGGGATCACCAAAAAAGATTTGATTTCAGCTCCGGCTTATACTGAGGCTATTGATAGCTTTAAATCTTGGATTGGTGCAGAAGAATATTACCTTTGTTCCTGGGGACCAGAAGATAAGTGGGCGCTCATTACAGATTCAACATTTCATAAAGCAGACACGGATTGGATTATCAATCATAATGATCTGCAATTTCATTTCAGTATCCTTCATGATAGTGAAAAAGGATTTCGATATGGTCTGTCACGCGCTCTTCAAGCGATGGAGCTGGTTTATGAAGGATCAAAACATAGAGCGCTAGACGATGCGATCAACACAGCCAAAATCCTTACTAAAATTTATCAGAGAGTCAAATTTGTTAAGAACCCGACTTCTTTCTTAGAATCAAAGCTTTTTGAACCTGAAAAGTTAGTATATAAAACAAAGTCTGAAGGAAATGAATCGCCATTCGCTTCCTTGTCAAAGTTATTTAACTAAAGTAATTTTAGTTTTAAATGTAAACTTTGTAATACAAATGGTTAACTGTTACAGCCAGGATAGGACTTATTTCCTGTTCCTTCGACTTCCTTCGACATAAATGTGTAGGTATTATAGGGTAAAATCCATAAAAAGTAAGATATGTCGTCATTTGACGAATTGTTTTTGTAGGAAAATGACCTTAGTTTCGATAATAATAGTTAGTAGTAGGGGGTGTTTGTTGGTGGAGACTACATATTACATAACCAATAAAAACAATCAGTTGTTGGAACTTTTGAATACAATCGATCATTGCTTGACGGATGCAAGTCTTGAGGAGGTTGATTCAATAATCAAGTTAAAAGAAGAACTGTTAGCAAACGATGGTATACATATAACACCTGAGCAAATTAATAATATTATTTCCTTATTGTTATCATTTGTACCAAATACAGTTAGAGAAGTTGGTTAATGAAGAATCTCTTCAAAAAGAGGTTCTTTTTTACTACTTAAATTTATTTCGCCCATCATTTTTGTTCTCTGGGGGTATTAACAAAAAAAGAAGTGAATAATCACTTCTTAATTTGATTGCTCAACTTCTTTTTTAGATTTTAATTCTTTCATCTCCTCTTTAAATCTTTCTTGAAGAGAATTTTGGTGACCATATAAGAACAACATGTCTCCTTCTTGAATTTCTGTCGTGTAACTATCCTTTCTTACTGTTACATCCCCTCTTTTAATGAATAGTACAAGTAAATCGTCATCTACTTGTATAACATCTTTTAATTTTTTCCCCATAATCTTTGAATCCTTATGAATGGGAAGTTCGACAACAACATCATCTTCTTCAAAATACATAACGTCTCTTAATGGAAGGTCCGCGAGGTTGTAACTTTTCTCCATATGACTTTCAAAGGTTTTTTTCATATATTTCTTTAGTTTCGGTATGCTTAAGATTAAATAAAGACTAATTAGTGCTAAAATAATGATCCCTAGCTCGATCGAGCGGAATTCATCGGATAAGATGTTGCTTATCGATGAAATGATAACCGCTAATGAAAAGACTCCGAACAAAATGAGAAACGTACTCAAACGTCTGCGTACTGGATGCTCCAATATCAATTCAGATTCTCCTGTCGTAAAACCTGTAGCAGTAAACATTGAGATGACTTGGAAGCGAGCTATTTCTTTTTTTAATCCGGTTAACGTGAATAGTAGCACGTTGATTTCAATTACAATTCCTATAATTGCAAAATAAAGCAGAGTGAATAAAAAACCCACAAAGGCACCTCCGTTAAAATTCTTCTTTACCTGTATACCCTTATTTTCTATTTATATAGAGGAAATAAAATATTTTATTCGTTTCATAAACATTCATAGCCCCTCATATAGTTTTGGTACAGGAGGGATGTTGATGACAGGATTTCTAATTACCTTAGTGCCTGCAAGCCTATTGTGTGGAGGAGTTGCTATGTTGATTCATTCATTCGTGAAAAAAGATTCTTATCATTATGATCAAGAGAATCTTTGGGAAGATACATCGCTTACATCGGAAGATTATCGATTGAAATAACACATTCATAACTTGATATTTTCCCTCGTTATGGTAAAAAGTAAGATAACAATAACTAGAATCGAGGACTTGATGTGCGGAAAGTATCAAAGAAATGGTTAATTGGTGGTACAGGTTTAGCCCTCATACTATTCCTGGTCTTTCAATTTTATGGAGAAACAGAAGGAGCAAGTGAAACACAAACTTTGAAGGTTGTGGCACTAGGAGATTCCTTAACATACGGAGTGGGTGACCCGTCCAAGACAGGTTATATTGGCATCGTTAAAAGAAATATTCAGCAGCAAACAGGAAGAAACGTTATTATTAATAATTTTGGAATCTCTGGACAGCGTTCTGACCAATTATTAAGACAATTGGATAATGGAGTCGTCATCAAATCATTAAGACAAGCGGATCATATCTTTGTCTTTATTGGAACTAATGATTTTCGCAAGGCTGCGGGTTGGAACTTTCGACAGTTGCCTCAACAAAAATTAGTACTTGGAAAAGAAAAGTTAAGAAACAACTTAAGTAAAACACTGACAGTCGTGCGTGAAAACAATTCGTTCGCGCCAGTCTATGTATTAGGACTATATAATCCTTATTTCGGAAAAGAATACGATCCAACAGCTGCAGACAGTATTAAGTCCTGGAACGAGGTAATTGTTGAGGCAAGCAAAGAAAGCACACTTACAAAATACATTTCCACCTTTGAACTTTATGAAAACGTGGAGAAAGAACTGTATTTTTCTGATTCTATCCATCCAAATAGAAGAGGATATAACAGATTAGGAAACTGGGTTTACAACCAATGGAAGCCATTAAACCAAGAATGATCTCTTAGAAGCTGATGCTTCTAAGAGGTTTTTTTTATTTCTTTTTAAAAGGCAGTTTTCGTAAACTTTGTTGCTTTTGGAAGTGTTGATCTCCGTTCCAGGCTGCTCGCTTTCCACTACAATCAATTTTCCAAGGTGACAAGGAGTTCAAACAACAATCTTATAAAAAAAAGCGTTTTAAAACGCTGTTGCGGTAAACTTGCTTGCTCTTTGGAAGAAGTTTATTTCAGGTGCTCGGTTTTCCTTGGGGCAGGCGAGGAATCGCGGACATTCCATTCCAATCAACTGTCAATGGAAGTAAGGAATCGATAGGCACAACCTATTAGAAAAAACTTTTAAAAAAACGATTGACTTGAGAATGATTATCATTATAATTAGAAGTGAAGTTGATAATCGTTTTCAATTACTTATACATAGAAGGGGTAACTGACATATGTTTAAAAAGAATATATTCACTGCTGTTGTAATGGTCCTACTAGCTGCTTTAGTCTTAGCTGGCTGTGGAAAATCTAACGAGGGTGCAAGTTCAAGCAACAACGATGCAAAAAAAGAAGAGAAGAAAAGCGGGGAAGTAAATTTATATACAAGTCGTCACTATGACGTTGATGATAAAATCTTTGCTGATTTTACAAAAGAGACTGGAATTAAAGTCAACCTTATTAAAGGTGAAGAAGATGAATTGATCGAGCGTCTTTCTAGAGAAGGGAAAGCAACAAAAGGAGATCTATTCTTCACATCTGATGCTGGTCGTTTGCACTGGGCAAAAGATAAGGACCTTCTGCAAAGTGTTGAAAGTGATACATTGAATAAAAACATTCCAGAGAATTTAAGAGATAAAGATAATCAATGGTTTGGTCTGACAAAGCGTGCACGTGTCATCGTGTACGATAAGAAAAAAGTTGATCAGTCTGAACTTTCTACTTATGAAGCATTAACTGAAGACAAATGGAAAGGGAAAGTACTGATCCGTTCGTCTGAAAACATCTACAATCAATCATTAGTATCTTCATTTATTTCATTAAACGGAAAAGATGAAGCGAAGAAATGGGCAGAAGGAATCGTTAACAATATGGCTCGTGATCCTCAAGGCGGTGACCGTGACCAAGCGAAGGGTATCGTTGCAGGTGAAGGTGATGTTGCCATCATGAACTCTTATTATTTTGGTCAGATGTTGAACTCAGAAGATCCTGAAGAAGTGAAAGTTGCTAAACAGCTAAGCGTATTCTTCCCTAACCAAGAAACAACAGGTACGCACATTAATATTAGTGGTATAGGTGTTACGAAACATGCTAAGAACAAAGAGAATGCTATTGAACTAATGGAATATCTGTCTAGTCCTAAAGTTCAAGAAGTATTTGCTGAAGCAAACTACGAGTATCCTGTTAATAAAGATGTTGAACCTTCAGAGCTTTTAAAATCTTGGGGTAACTTTAAAGAACAAGATCTTAACCTTTCTGAGCTAGGTGAAAACAATGCAGATGCTGTTAAAATTATGAATGAAGTTAGCTGGAAATAAACGTTAATATCTTGCCGTATCACGATTTGTGATACGGCTAATTCCATGTAAAACAAACAACCGAGAACAATGCTGATGAGTAAAGAAGGTGAAGATATTGTATTTAATTCGAAAAATGAGATCACAGTTTAATAGTTGGGCTTTGCTTAGTGTGATTTTTTCTGTTTTGATCCTTTTACCGGCTTTGCTCATCATGGTTCAGTTATTCGCTGAGAGTAATGAGAATTGGGAACACATTAAAGAATATATGTTGAAAAACTATGTAGTAAATTCCGTGACACTCGTTAGTTTTACTGGACTTTTTACAGTGTTGATCGGGGTAAGTGCGGCGTGGCTAGTTTCTGCTTATAAAGTTCCTATGCATCGGTTCTTTAAATGGGGTCTCATACTGCCTCTTGCGATTCCACCATACATTGGAGCCTATACGTACCATGGAATTTTAAATTATACCGGAGTCATTCAGACGACATTAAGGAACCAGTTTGGTATAAAAGTAGATCAGAAGTTTTTTGACATTATGAACATCCCGGGTGCTGTTTTCATTTTCACGATGTTTCTTTATCCGTATGTATATATCATTACAAGAAGTTTCTTAGAAAATCAGTCATCATCACTGATTGAGAATGCACGTTTGTTAGGAAAAGGATCGTTCATGACGTTTATACAAGTTGTGCTTCCTGTGTCACGTGCAGCGATCGTTGGTGGCGTTAGTCTTGTGATTCTTGAAGTCTTTAACGATTACGGAGTAGTTAAATATTTTGGCATTCAAACCTTTAGTACAGCCATATTTCAAGCTTGGTTTGGAATGGGAGACATCTATTCGGCTATAAAGTTAGCGGGTACTCTGATGTTTATCGTAGTTTTGATTTTGATCCTAGAAAAAGTAATAAGGGGCAGGAAGCAGTATAGCTATTCCACTTCGAAAGTTCGCCCGTTACAACCTAAAGAACTTAAAGGCTGGAAAAAGTTCGCTGTGCTATCTTTTTTTATCTCTTTATTTGCTCTAGCTTTCGCCATTCCTTTTATACAGCTTTTACAATGGGTGTATATGACATATGACGTGATCTTAAGTGCTGCATTCGCTGATTTGATTTGGAATTCAGTCTTTGTTGCTGCTATAGGTTCAGTTCTTATTATTATCGTCGCCTTAATCATCGCCAACTTTAGCCGTCTTTCTAAGGGCTGGATCGGGAAGGTGTTTTCCAAAATTACAGTTTTAGGCTATTCGATTCCTGGAGCTGTAATTGCTATAGGCGTCCTTACATTATTCCTCTCACTAGATGAAAAAGTAATAACCTTGTATGAATGGTTTGGACTAGAGCCAACCCTTGTACTAAGCCTCAGCATTAGTATGCTGATCTTTGCTTATGTTGTTCGCTTTCTTGCTGTTGGTTTTAACTCGATCGAATCAGGTTTTGATAAAGTAGGAACAGTTTTTACAGAAGCTTCAAGAACATTAGGGATGTCAGTAACAAAGACGTTTTTTAAAGTAGATATCAAAATGATCAAAGGTGCGATTGCTGGTGGTTTCATCCTTGTTTTTGTAGATATTTTAAAAGAGCTGCCTCTTACTCTGATCCTACAGCCTTTTAATTTTTATACGTTGGCTACAAAAACATTTCAATATGCAAGTGATGAACGTATTCATGAAGCCGCTGTTTCATCAATGGTTATTATTTGTATAAGTGCACTTTCAATCTTCTTTTTACACAGAGTTTTAGAAAAGGAGCCAAAATAATGTTTGTTCAAATCAAAAACTTAACGTTTCATTACAAAAATTCGCAAAAACCTTTGTTTGAAAACCTATCTCTTAGCTTTAAGCAGGGAGAAGTTTCAGTGATTTTAGGAGAAAGCGGGAGTGGAAAAAGTACGTTACTTCGTCTTATAGCAGGGCTAGAAGTGCCATCGAGAGGTTCGATCCTAATCGATCAGGCAGTCATGAACGATAACTTCCGTTTTGTTCAGCCGGAAAAACGTGGAGTTGGTCTAGTTTTTCAAGATTATGCTTTGTTCCCTCATATGACGGTTGAAAAGAACATCAAATTTGGCTTAACAAAAATGAATCGTAAACAGAAACAAGCACGAATGGAAGAATTATTGGCTATTGTAGGTATGGAGGACTATGCGTCTCGATATCCTTATGAATTGAGCGGCGGTCAGCAGCAGCGTGTAGCACTAGCAAGGGCTATGGCTCCAAACCCATCATTGATCATGTTTGACGAGCCTTTTAGCAATCTGGATTCTAAGCTTCAATTACAGATTCGAGATGAGCTGCAGGAAATCCTTAAACGTACTGGAATCACTTCTATTTTTGTAACTCATGATGAAGAAGATGCTCGGTCAATAGGTGACCGAATCATACTGATGAACAATGGGAAGATACAAGATGAAGGGCGTCCTGAAATGGTGCTTGAGAAGAATAAAGAAAAGTTATCACTAGCATACGTATAAAAAAAAACCGGGATATCCCGGTTTTTATTTTTTGAATTGAGTATCTAATTTTCCGTTCATGTCGATTAAGAACCCAATTTCTCGTCCTAATAATTCACCTAGTTCTTTTGCTTTCTTTTCGCTTTCGTTCTTTATTTGTTCAATCGTAAGTTCACCTTTTAGTTTTGATGCTCCAACGATAATACTTAATTCACCTTTTTCATAAAATACGATTTTCATTTACAATACCTCCCTGAAAAATAGAACCTTATACATAATTCGTTTTTTCTCACATGATTATGGGGTAGAAGTGAGAATATGGAAAAACATTCATCATGAAACAATTAATTGGAATAAATAAGCATAGCTCGTATTCTTGACAAAAATTTATGTATATTGATAAAATTAGAGCATATTATATATGATTCGCTGAATTTGGATGTTCTATTCGATAGAATATTCTGAAGCGGGGGAACCACGATATGGCTTTAAAAGCCTCGGGATGAATTTGTGCATGCACAAAAGGGACAACTCTCAATTTCCTAATCCGACAGCTAACCTCGTAAGCGTTTTTGGAGAGAGAACTCTATACATGGGCTCAGTCTATGTGTTGCGGTGTATTCCCACGGAAAATCCTCTCTATTTTCGGTGGGTTTTTATATGCAACAAATAGGGCATGTATTAGTATAAATTTCTTCAGAGCTTCTGCACACAAAATAGTGAGAAAATTTTAACAAAGGGGGTACTTTATTATGAAATTATCTACAAAAATTTTAATCGCTCTTGCACTTGGGGTTGTTGCTGGTCTCATTCTTAACCTAGCCGTGCCTGATGCTTTCTCAACACTGGACAAATATGTTTTAAAGCCAGTAGGGACATTATTCTTAAACCTTATTAAAATGTTAGTTGTTCCGATTGTCTTCTTCTCAATCGTACTTGGAACTGCAGGACTAGGTGATCCGAAGAAACTTGGAAGAGTGGGTGCCAAAACAGTTGGTTATTTCTTAGGAACTACAACAATTGCTATTATTATTGCTATGGCTTTAGCACTTGTCTTTAAACCAGGTGTAGGTGACTTTGAAACAGAAGGTGCCAAGTTTGAGCAACAAGAAGCGCCAGCAGTAACAGATACGTTACTAAACATCATTCCTACTAATCCGATACAAGCGATGACTGAAGGAAATATGCTTCAAATTATTGCATTCTCCGTGTTTGTAGGATTTGCTCTAACGATGTTGGGGAGCAAAACAAAAGGTGTTATGGATCTAATTGAACAAGGTAACGACATTATGATGTATCTTGTAAACGTGATTATGAAATTCGCTCCTTATGGTGCATTTGCATTGATTGCTTCAGCAGTTGGAAGCCAAGGCATGGATGCGATCAAAGCGATGGGCTTATACATGAGCGTAGTTATCTTAGCGTTATTCCTTCACTCTGTTGTCGCGTATGGGGGTTCAATTGCTCTATTCGCAAAGAAGAGCCCGATCTGGTTCTTTAAAGGTTTTGCGCCAGCAATGTCAGTAGCATTCAGTACGTCAAGTTCGAATGCAACACTTCCAATCTCAATGAAAACAGCTCAAGAAAATCTGGGTGTTCGAAAATCAATCAGTGGTTTTGTTCAACCGCTCGGTGCAACGATTAACATGGATGGAACAGCCATCATGCAAGGTGTTGCGACGATTTTTATCGCACAAGTATATGATGTGAACTTGGGTATTACGGAAATGCTTACGGTTATTCTAACGGCTGTTCTAGCTAGTATCGGTACAGCTGGTGTTCCTGGTGTTGGATTGATCATGTTAGCGATGGTATTGAACTCTGTAGGATTACCAGTCGAAGGTATTGCTTTAATCCTAGGTGTTGATAGACTTCTTGATATGCTAAGAACAGCTGTTAACATCACAGGTGACGCTGCTTGCGCGGTAATCGTTGATAAAGGTGAAGACAAACACCTTGGAACTCGTGAACAAGAGGTAAGTGCATAAACGAATGCTATAAAAGGTCATAGTGAATACAATCACTGTGGCCTTTTTTATATGCCGATTTCCCTAGTTTGCATATGTTGAGTAAATAAATGTAAGCACAGGTGCAAAATCATGGTAAAATAAGAAGATACATAATGAAATTTCGGAGTGATCTTCTTGGAAAAATGGCTAGAGATACTAACGCTTGCTGCAAAGGTCATATGGGTACAGATTCAAACCGTGGTTAATCCTATCATCGAGTTAACAGAGAGCGCGATGACCTCTTTTTGGTTTGTCTTTTCACTTACGATCATTGCAGGATATGTATTACTGAAGCTTGTACAGAACGCAATGACCTTCTACCAAGCACATAATTTTATTCATAGAAGAATGAATAATGAACCTGCTAATGATATTGAATTCACCTTGTTTATGAAATCACTTTGGAAGAATGATCGATCTAAAGGTTTATTGGCGAATGCGAAATCAGCTAAGAGCAGATACCTTCAATTTAATGCTCAAGAACGTTTATTATTACAAAACTACTTGCAGCAACGGCACCGATTCTTACGTACCAACCAGCCTTTGTTCATCTTAAGCGCTGTTATAATAGGATTGCTCTCAAGTATTTCAGTGAATGTGCTGCCGGTTGAGTCAGCTTCACTAACTGCGGAAAATGTATTGAAAACAGCCCTTTTCATTCTTTCTTGGCTGCTAATCATGCAAACTAAATACGTTTCTATGAAAAAACAAACGTACCATCACCTCGTGTGGATGCAAGAAACCAATCGGACTTCAAAGGTTGATTACATGCAGGAAGATGAAGCTGCAGTTTCGACTAACAAAGAAAACAACCCTGCGTATTAACGAGATACGTAAGGGTTGTTTTTTATCCAGAACCGATAAGGATAATGAACCGCTTCCGCGGCATATTGTATGCCTATACGGGGACCCGAGCTAATTTCATTCGGTCCGAATCGCATTCCTTCTTCAATTCTTATATTTTCTTCATTCATTTTCTTGCCATTATCACTTAATGTGAATCCCATCGCCTTACTCAGTTTGCCAGGACCATTTGTAAGCTGAATCTCAGTTTTCGCTCTTACTCTTCTTTCTTTCATTTCTTCTATTCCTTCAATTGGTTGAAGAGCTCTAATGAGAATAGCTTCTGGTTTATTAACAGGGCCTGAAACGATATTAAAGCAAACATGCATCCCATAAATAAAATAGGTATAAATTGTACCTGCTTCATCGTACATCACTTCTGTTCTAGCCGTTCTTCGGTTGTTAAAAGAATGAGCTGCTCGATCTTCAGGTCCTAGATAGGCTTCTGTCTCCACGATATATCCAGAGGTTGTTCCTTTATCATCGACATGGATCAATTTCATACCTAGAATTTCTTTTGCTAGATCAAGTGTAGGTAATTCCCATATATTCATTTTTCATCTCCCTTATGATGTATGACATCTTTATTTTATATGTACAATAACAACAGGCTTGTGTAAAATTATGTTTCCTTTTGTCGAAGTTTTACAAACCCTAAAAAAGAGGAAATTGCAGAAGGAAAAAGAATTTTTTATAAAGCAGATGAATAGGAGGCGTTTGATATGGACGGTTGGGTGAATGAAACAGGAATTTATGAAAATCTCTCCAAACGACGCTGGGAGTACTGGGAAGTTAGTCAACATGGAATAAAAACCATGGTTTCCTGGCTATGCTGGAATGCCCCTAATTCGGTTTATGAACAATGGAGTAAATCTGTCTTACACTAGAACAAATTTTGTTGAAAGTTCCTTTACTTTTTAAAGGAACTTTTTTGTTTACTCACGAGCTTGAATCTTCTTTTATGTGGATAGAATATATAACAATAATAGCCACAAAAAGGAGCAGATTTTATATGGATTCACATAAAGGACAACTGCGAAGAGCGGTTGAAGGACGTAAACAACGACTCATTCAACATCTTATCCATAAAGGTTTGTATGGGTATGAAGATCATAGATATCTAACTGATTTTACATTAAGTGAACTAGAGTTAGAGTGGAAGAATGCTCAGTTTATCGACCAAGAGAATCACATAAGTTAAATTTTTAAAATAGTAAAAAAATAATAAGTCCTCTTAACTATTTTCTGATATAATATACCTATAAAATAGGAAAAATGTCTTGTGTAGTTATTTTGTATTGCAATCGTTAAGACAAACTGCCATAAATCGTTTGATAAAGGCAAACTCATTGAAAAGTGAGGACGCAAAGCTATAGGGGCTTCATTTAATATATGCCAGCCAGCTACCTTACGAAATTATCCTTCGGTTTATGAAATGATGTAGGGGGGATATCATTGGAACAGCACTTATTATTTTTTTCATGGTCAGCGATTGGATTTTATTTTGCAACGATTTTTTTTATTGCGCTTTTACTATTTTTTACTGGAAACAAACTTAAGAAAAAAGATAACAGAATCATAGATGTTTTTACTAATATTCTAATCATATTAGGTGCGATTGCCTGGGTGTTCATTACAAGTTGAATGCTGAATTTGAAAATTTCCAAATTTTTAGTAAGGATAAACACTGAAACCCCACGTTATAATGAATGCATACACGAGAGGGGGATTAACAATTGTCTACTAATGTGAAAGCAAACCTTACAGATGAAGAGAAAGAATTGTTAATTGAAGCATTGTTGAGTCAAGGGTATGCTTATGAAGTGGTTGATTCTGAGCTGAAGGATTTAGAATATGAGCTTAAGCCAGGTTATGAATCAAAAGTAAGAAGATTGAACGGACTTTTAAAAAAATTACATAATTAAAAAATAAAGCAAAAGGCTCTCTTAGAGTCTTTTGCTTCTTTTAGTTAAGTATCATGTATCTAGTAAGCCTTTTCTTCTAGCTTCCATGCGCCATTCCGCTTCTTTTACTAACCTTCTAGGTAACTTGCCTCTATTTTTTAAGAATGACCAATACGTTAGATATTGCTTTGGTCTCGAAACGGGTGAGACATTTCTTGCATACTCCCACCATGAAATTTCGTTTGCTTCTAAGCGTATTAGAAAAAGATCGTCGCCTTTTACCATAAAACTCACTCCTGTCTTGCCTTTCATTACCAATAGTATTGACTCATTTCAATAAAATAACCGAAAAAAATCATGGCACTTTATTTTATGCAAACTGCTATATAACGCTTAGGACAAAAAGTAATTTTTTTATTTTGGCAGGAAATATGGTATGAAGCTTGAATCTTTAAGTTACTAAAGGAAGGTTGTGCTTATGAAATGGGGGGTGGTCCTGTTGGAGCAAGTACTCATGTTTTCAACACTATTAGCTCCTTTGGTGACAGCAATGATGGAGCTCTTAAAACGTACTTTCCCGATTCCGAAAAAATATATACCCATTATTAGTTTTTTTGTAGGATTGATCATCGGATTGTTAGCTGCTCCCGTTACAGAAATGAATGTTCAACTCAGATTATGGTCTGGAGGAATAGCGGGGTTAGCCGCAACTGGATTGTATGAGATCGGCAAGAAAAGTAGAAAATATAAAAAAGCAAGTTAATGAGTTTAGTCTGATATTTATGAAACCATTTTCAATGATTACTTAAAAAGGGTTTAGAATTTTGAAATCAGTGAATAGATTATAGTAAGAAAACAATGTCAGGCGGTGAAATGTCATGAAAGCTTTTCTAGCACTATGTTTGGCTGTTATGCTATCATTCATTATTGTCCCTAACATTCCTGAAAACGTTCAAGAGAAGTCCGGTACTTCGGATAAGATTATTACTCAGCCAGTAACGGCTGAAGAAACGAAAGAAAAACAAGCTGTCCCTGTATTTACGGAGGATATCGCGAAGAAACAGGCGAATCTCTTTATTGAAGCACTAAAGCAAGAAACCGATGAAAACTATAGGGTTTTAAATTATTCTAATAAAGAAGAATATATGACATATTTAACGAATTTTGTGTCTAAAGATCTAGCTGCATATTATACGGATGGTTTATTTGAGGAACGAGAAAGTTCGCTATACATCATTCCTACTGAACTTCCACCTTGGCTAGAAGAAAGTGAACCTGTAATGATCAAACAGCTTTCAGATCATTCTTATAGAGTACATCAAAAAAATGAGTCTGATCTATATGGCTCATATGAAATTACTTTAGGATACGAATACCTCAACGGAAAATGGATTATTACATTTGCATCAGTAGATTAAAACATGGGTTTTACCACCCATGTTTTTTTACGATTAGATTGAATAAACTAGGATTGTTACATAATAGGAAGAGGAAGTTGTAGCTCTAAGAGAGCGTACTTTAGTGAGTTGCAATTAAAACAAATGGACTTTAAATGTTGTGAACTTTACAATAAAGGAAACAGTCGAGATGGAGTAGTGTGATGGATATAATTACGTTTAAAGATTTTTATAACAACACTGTACAATTGTCGTTTTCAGACCACCCCTTTTCGGATACGCCAAAACACGTGTGGTGTTTGTGTAAATTTAAAGATCAATGGTTGCTGACTGAGCATCCGAGACGTGGAATTGAGTTTCCTGGTGGAAAGGTAGAACCTGGAGAAACAGCGGATGAAGCAGCCGTTCGGGAAGTTTTTGAAGAGACGGGTGGAAGAGTATCAGATCTTAAATATATTGGTCAGTACTTTGTTGATGGAAAAGGCGGAAAGATCATTAAGAATATTTATGTAGCCACTGTGGACAAGATTCTTTTAAAGCATCGCTATTTTGAAACAAATGGACCTGTATTAATGAGTGAGTTGCCTGATGATGTTTCCACGGATAAGTCGTTCAGCTTTATGATGAAAGACCAGGTGCTAAAAGAGAGTATGAAGTACGCTCTTCTGCATTCCCTGGCCTAAAATAAAATGATCATAAACGGTGCTTAATAAGTTTCCGTTCAAGCCATTCGACTCCTTGATACATTACGGTAGCCATTACAGCAATGATCAAGAGGCTCATTAGTACGAGTGTGAAGTTAAAGACTTGGAATCCGTAGATGATCATGTACCCTAAGCCTTGTTTTGAAACAAGAAACTCGCCTACGATGACACCAACCCACGACAACCCCACATTTACTTTTAAAGAAGATATGATATTCGGAAAACAGGCTGGAAGGATAACCTCCTTAAAGCACTGTTTTTTATTGCCTCCAAAAGATCGAACCACTTTAATATAGTTGGCATCCACATTTTGAAACGCTGTGTATACGACGAGGGTCGTAATGATGATCGAGATTAAGATCCCCATAGCAATGATCGAACCAAAGTTCGGCCCAATCGCAACGATCAATATAGGTCCTAACGCCACTTTCGGCATGGCGTTTAAGACAACTAGATATGGATCAAGAACCTTAGACAGAAATGGTGACCACCACAGAAGAGCGGCAAGTAAAGTCCCTAACAGTGTACCTAATATGAATCCGAGTACAGTCTCACCTAGAGTAAAAAAAACGTGGATATAAAGTGAACCATCACTAATCTTTTCAATAAAAAGAGATCCTATTTTCGTTGGTGAACTAAATAGTAATGGATTGATCCAGCCTCGTAGAGATGAAACTTCCCATAACAAGAAAAAGCTGATAAAAATAAAAAGCTGAACTAGGCGTATATTTCGATTTTCTTTTTTTATCGATTCTAGATACTCTTGGTGTATCTTACTCTTTATCGTTTTGTTCAATGTGCTCCAACTCCTCCCATATTTGCTGAAAGGTTGCAGAAAAATCAGGGTGCTGACGAGCTTCAAAGGGAGGGAGTGTCTTTAATGTTTCAGGCATCTTAAATGTCCTGAAAATACGTCCAGGATTAGTTGATAACAAGATAACGGTATCACTCATCGCGATAGCCTCACCGATATCATGTGTAACTAAGATAGCTGTTTTTCCATGTTCTTTTAGAGTTGAGGATACGAGATCTTCAAGCTTTAACTTTGTTTGGTAATCGAGTGCTGAGAAAGGTTCATCGAGTAAAAGGATTTTGGGCTGTGTGGCGAGTGTTCGAACGAGTGCCACTCTCTGTCTCATTCCTCCAGAAAGCTCTGAAGGATATTTGGTTAATGTGTGATCTAATCCGATCTCTTTGAGAAGTTTCACTGCTGCTTGAACGTTTTCCAATGAATGTTGGTTCCTCAGTTTCAAACCAAGCGTTATGTTATCTTGAATCGTTTTCCATGGAAACAAATAATCTTGCTGAAGCATGTAACCGATTTTCGGATGCGGAGATGTGACCAGTTGGTTATTCACCGTTACCGTTCCGACCGTTGGAGTGAGTAGACCTGCGATCATAGATAAAAGTGTGGATTTACCGCACCCGCTCGGTCCTAGTAAGGATATAAATTCGCCTTCTTGTACAGAAAGCGAAATATCTTCTAAGGCCGTTGTGGCAGACGTTTTTGAAAAGTATGTTTGCCCGACAGATTTTAGTTGTAATAAAGCCACGACGATCCCCTCCTGATTTTGTATTTGCACTTCAAACAACCACCTGTGAAGCTTCTCGTGTATATGTTCGACAAGAAGCTCCCTATGGTAGCCTTATTGTATGCAGACCCGTCTGTTCCTCTACTTGATGGCTTTCTTTGCTATTGAAGTATCAACAAGAATGTCATAATCCACTTTTTTAGGAAGTTCGCCCGCTTCGTCCATAATAGTCTGTAAGTTGTTCCACTCTTCTTCATCTAGAATTGGGTTAAGAGCGAAACTGTGTTGACTTTTATAGCGATCCACAACGGTTTCAATAAGTTCTACAGGGGTATCTTCAAAATAAGGTGCGATAACTTTTGCGATCTCTTTTGCAGAGTGGTTCTCCACCCATAACTGCGCTTTATATAAACCTTTTGTAAATTTGTCTAATGTTTCTTTGTTTTCTTTTATATAGCTCTGTTTCGCCATAAAGGTTGTATAAGGAATCTTCCCAGACTCAGCTCCGAACGAAGCAACAATGTGTCCGATTCCTTCTTGTTCAAATAGACTTGCTTGCGGCTCGAATAATTGAACATAATCTCCTGTTCCAGAAGCAAACGCATTCGCGATGTTAGCGAAATCAATGTTTTGAATCATCGTTAGATCGTTCTTAGGATCAATCCCGTGTTTCTTTATACCAAACTCACCTGCCATCTGTGGCATGCCGCCTTTACGCTGGCCTAAGAAAGTACTGCCTTTAAGCTGATCCCATGAAAAGAATTCCGGCTTTTTTCTTGCCACTAAGAAAGTACCATCTGTCTGTGTAAGCTGTGCAAAGTTAATAACAGGATCTGTTGATTCTTGTGCATGTACATAGATGGTTGTTTCTGAACCAACGAGTGCTACGTCTGCGCCATCAGACAACAAAGCTGTCATCGTTTTATCGCCGCCCCAGGTGGTAGTCAGTTCAACGTCTAAACCTTCTTCTTTAAAAAAGCCTTTCTCTATGGCAACATATTGTGGAGCGTAAAAAATGGATCGTGTTACTTCAGCAATTCTGACTTTTTCTTTTTTAGGGCTAGAGGTATTGCATCCTGCCAACAGCATGGAGAAAGCTAGTAAACAAGTGAAAAGTATCGTTAGTTTTCTTTTGAAATATTTCATATTGGATCCTCCTGCACATAGGGATGAAGTCATGACTTTTATGTAATAATGTATGTGATTGGTGCAAATGTGTGTTTGCCCACAAAAATAAAGGAGTGTAGGAATGAAAAAAGCAAAGATGATAGAGTGGCAGCGATTTCCTTCTCCGCATCCTACCATTCGCTTGTATGTAGTCACGTATTTAAATGATGGATTAAAAATAAAAGGACTAGCAGCCTTACCTGAAGGAAAAGGACCATTTCCAGGCTTTCTTTATCTTAGAGGTGGGATCAAGTCCGTTGGAATGGTCAGAATTGCTAGGATCATCCAGTTTGCTTCACAAGGATTTGTTGTTATGGCTCCGTATTATCGAGGAAATCAAGGGGGAGAAGGCAACGAAGATTTTGCTGGAGAAGATCGTACTGATGCTTTTGCCGCTTTTGAGGTATTAAAGCAGTTTCCTAAAGTAGATCCAGTGGACATTCATGTGTTTGGCTTTTCACGAGGCGGTCCTATGGCCTTATTTACAGCTATGAAATTTCCTGAAATTCGGTCTGTCGTAACATGGGGCGGAGTGACTGACATGGCGATTACGTATGACGAGAGAGAAGATCTGCGGAGGATGATGAAGAGAGTGATCGGAGGGACTCCAGATAAATATCCAGAAGAATTTGAATGGAGATCGCCACTTAACTATTGTGAAGAATTAGATACACCGCTACTTTGTATTCATGGCATGAAGGATGAAAACGTAAGTGTAGAGCATACCCTTAAGATTGAAAAAAGATTAAAAGAGCTCGGAAAACCATGCGAAACATGGATCTATCCGGAATATACACATTATTTTCCGCCAACAGAGAACCGAAAGATTACATATGCTTTGTGTGAATGGATGAAAGGACATGGAAAAGGAGCTAAAATGAGATTTTAGCTCCTTTTCTAATCCAAACATATATAATAAATAAAAAAACCTTCCATTGCTAGAATGGAAGGTCGTTATTCATTGTATTAAACGAGCGGTCCAGCTTGAGAAATTTCAGCTGAAACAGATTTGAATTTTTCAAAGTTCGCATTAAATTGGCCAGCAAGCTCTTTCGCCTTAACGTCATAAGCGTCTTGATCACTCCACGTTTTCTTGGGTTGAAGAACTTGATCTGGAACACCAGGGCAATGTGTTGGGATATGAAGCCCAAAAATAGGATCCACCACTGTTTCAACCGATGCAAGTTCTCCTTCTAATGCTGCTTGCACCATTGAACGTGTGTGGCCTAGATTCATACGGCTTCCGACTCCGTACTCTCCACCAGACCAGCCAGTGTTAACAAGATAAACCTGAACGTTGTGCTGATCGATTTTCTTGCCGAGCATCTCAGCGTAAACAGTAGCAGGTAGTGGCAGGAATGGAGCGCCAAAGCATGTTGAGAACGTAGCTTGTGGTGATGTTACGCCTCTTTCTGTTCCTGCAAGTTTGCTCGTGTATCCTGATAAGAAGTGATACATCGCTTGTTCTTTAGTCAGTTTGCTGATTGGAGGCAATACACCGAATGCATCAGCTGTTAAGAAGATGATTGTGTTCGGGTGTCCGGCAACACTTGGTTGAATAATATTTGGAATAGCATCGACAGGATAAGCTGCACGTGTGTTTTCAGTTAATGAAGAATCTTTATAGTCAGCTTCTCTCGTTACAGGGTCGATCATTACATTCTCTAGAACGCTTCCAAAACGAATCGCGTTCCAGATTTGTGGTTCTTTTTCTTTCGATAGATCGATTGTTTTTGCATAACATCCACCTTCAATATTGAAGACTCCAGTGTTAGCCCAACCATGCTCATCATCCCCGATCAAACGACGATTAGGGTCAGCAGATAAAGTAGTTTTTCCAGTTCCAGATAGTCCGAAGAATAAAGCTACATCTCCTTCATTCCCAACGTTTGCGGAACAGTGCATAGATAGAATGCCTTTTTCAGGTAGAATATAGTTCATGACAGAGAACACAGATTTTTTAATTTCACCTGCGTACTCAGTACCACCGATCAAAACAATTTTCTTCTCGAAAGAAACGATAATAAATGTCTCGGAGTTTGTTCCATCTTCAGCCGGATTAGCTTGGAACCCTGGTGCTGAAATCACTGTGAATTGAGATTCATGAGAGCCTAGCTCATCGTGGTTCGGGCGTACAAACATTTGATGAGCAAAAAGGTTATGCCATGCATACTCATTGATTACTTGGATAGGAAGGCGATACTCGCGGTCTGCACCAGCAAACCCTTTAAACACGAATAGTTCTTCTTTATTCCCTAAGTATTGGAGGACTTTTTTGTATAATTTATCAAAGTTTTCTGGTGAAAATGGTTTATTAACCTTTCCCCAATCGATTGAATCTTTAATGGAAGCATCTTCAACGATAAATTTATCCTCAGGGGAACGGCCTGTATATTTCCCCGTTGTAGCTTGAAGTGCTCCTGTGGATGTAAGGATGCCCTCGTTGCGTTGAAGAGATTTTTCTACTAAAACCGGAACAGGTAAGTTCTGGTGAGTTGTTTCACGGGTCACAAGATCGTTTAAGGTTGTCGTAAATTCCAAAGTATTCATATGAGACAGTACCATCCTTTATCCTAGAGTGATATATTCGAAAATTAGTATAACACATTGAATTAAATAATGTATACTATTTTATGAAAGTGCATCAAAAAAGTTCTTACTTCCTAAAAAAAGATCAAAATTATGTGAAATAGCCATCTTATTTAAAACGCTTTCATTCTATAGAATATAATACTCCAAACTTACTGCTATTCATAGGGTTTTCTATTGACAGAGAGTGATCATTACGCTATCATATTTCGAGAACGGCTACTCTTATTCTGAGTAGGTGGAGGGACAGGCCCTATGAAACCCAGCAACCGACATGAAAGTGGTAAATAAAACGCCACTAGAAATGAAAAGGTGCTAACCTGCAAGGTGAAAATAACCTTGGACAATAAGAGGTTGAAGGCATTATGGTTTTAGAAACCTTTTCCCTCGTGAATGTATGTGAAACAGGGAAGGGCTTTTTTTATGCCTTTTTCAGGTTAAGAACATAGACTGTGTAAAATAGATAAGAATAAAGTACCGTATCATACTCAAAAGCAGTTAAAGGGAGGATATTAACTTGTCCAAAAAAGTTAGTCGTCGTTTATTTACATCAGAATCCGTTACAGAAGGCCATCCAGATAAAATCTGTGACCAAATCTCAGATGCGATTCTAGATGAAATTTTAGCTAATGATGCAAATGCTCGTGTAGCATGTGAAACTTCTGTAACTACAGGTCTTGTACTTGTAGCAGGTGAGATCACAACTTCTACTTATGTAGATATCCCAAAAGTAGTTCGTGAGACAATTAAAGAAATCGGTTATGACCGTGCAAAATATGGTTTCGATTCAGAAACATGTGCAGTATTAACTTCCATCGATGAGCAATCTGCTGACATCGCGATGGGTGTTGACCAAGCTCTTGAAGCAAGAGAAGGATCTATGACAGATGCTGAGATCGAAGCAATCGGTGCAGGTGACCAAGGTCTAATGTTCGGATTTGCTTGTAACGAAACTGAAGAGCTTATGCCTCTTCCAATCTCACTAGCTCATAAATTATCTCGCCGTCTTACTGAGGTTCGTAAGACTGAAGAGATTCCTTACTTGCGTCCAGATGGAAAAACTCAAGTAACGGTTGAATATGATGAAAACGATAAGCCTGTTCGCATCGATACAATCGTAATTTCTACTCAGCACCACCCAGAGAACACACTTGAAGAAATTCAAAAAGACATCAAAGAAAAAGTAATCACGCCGGTTGTTCCTGCTGAACTGATCGACGAGAACACAAAATACTTCATCAATCCAACGGGCCGTTTCGTAATCGGCGGACCTCAAGGTGATGCAGGTCTTACTGGCCGTAAAATCATCGTAGATACTTACGGTGGATATGCTCGTCACGGTGGCGGTGCATTCTCTGGTAAGGACGCGACTAAAGTTGACCGTTCAGCTGCTTATGCTGCTCGTTATGTTGCTAAAAACATCGTAGCATCAGGTCTTGCTGATAAAGTTGAAGTACAGCTTGCTTATGCGATCGGTGTTGCTCAACCCGTATCAATCGCTGTAAACACGTTTGAAACAGGTAAAGTTTCTGAAGAAGTTCTTGTTGAGTTAGTTCGCAACAACTTCGATCTTCGTCCGGCTGGAATCATTAAGATGCTTGATCTTCGCCGTCCGATCTACAAGCAAACTGCTGCATACGGCCACTTTGGACGTACTGACATCAACCTTCCTTGGGAGAACACAGATAAAGCTGCAGAGCTTAAGAAACAAGCAAATATTTAATGACATGTTAAACCAGACTTCCTTTTGGGAGTCTGGTTTTTTTGTAGTGGTTAGTTTAGAAGGATTTGTCGAAAATCGGATAAAAAATTTTATGTACGGAATTAATCGTTAGTTTTACGGATAAATGTACATTATTTACGGATAAAATTGTGATTACCTCGTAAAAATGCTTATATAACCCTCTGATAAACATCATCTGAACCGATAATGTTCATCAGAGGGTTGCAAAATATATAAAACTATAAATAAAATCGATTGCTATTTACTTTAGTATCATAATATCCTGCGCCTATTAGGCAATGATCGTTTTATTTTTACTTTTCATATAAATAACTTCTTCATATTGCATCAAAAGATTCCCAAAGATAGCTGGCCAAGATTGAGTCATCGCATAATTTCTTGCTTTTAGTTTCATAGAACTTAAGAGCATATGATCTTCCATAATTGAAACGATATTTTCTATGAATGAGTCAGCTTCTCTAGCTTTACAGATTATACCCGTTACACCGTCTTGAACAATTTCAGCTACTCCGCCAGAATCTGACACGATAGCAGGCAACCCAGATGCAGATGCTTCTAGAACAACATTGCCGAACGTCTCTGTAGAAGAAGGGAAGACAAATAAATCTGAAGAAGCATAAACTCGCGCTAGTTCATCTCCAGAAAGATAACCTGCACAGGTGACATTGTTATATTCTGATTCCCACTGTTCAACATCACGTCGACTTGGTCCATCGCCCACAATCAGCCAATGTACATTCTCGCCGAAAGAACGTGGCAGTTGATCTATCACTTCTTTAAGGATGTTTAGGTCCTTTTCAGGTGCTAATCTTCCCACGAACAAAAAGATATACTTCTGTGTAATATTATATTTTTCACGGACATAGTAATCACGCTTTTGAGGTGTAAACATCATACAGTCAACTCCTCTGGACCATATGTCAATATTATTAAAGTTTTTTGTGTACAAAATCTTCCGTGTTTCTTCACTTGGAACAAAGATTTTTTCAAAAGGTTTATGAAACCATTGCAGATAACGCCAGAGCAAGGGGGATAAGAAATCTAGATGGTAGTATGCAAGGTAGCGGTCAAAATGTGTATGATAGGAGCCTACCATGGGAATGTTTTCTTTTTTACCGTATCGCATCCCAAATAAGCCAATATTAAAAGGGGTAGCTATATGAAGGAGGTCAGGTTTGAATTTACTTAGTTCTCCGTTCAAGGCTTTAAATTGCGGTATGGCAAGCCTGCACTCCGGATATAGAAAGAGTGGCAGGCTTTTCATCGCATAATATTGTTTGCATTCTGTTTCTTGATGCTCTTCAAAAGAAGGCATGATAACTTTATATTCAACTCCATTGGTTTCTAGGTAACTCGTAAATCTTTTTAACGTGCGCGCAACTCCGTTAATTTGTGGATGGAACGTATCAGAAAAAAGAGCAAGCTTCATTTCTTCATCTCCTTTTATAAAAAGTAAGGCAAGATAAAGCTTTTTACTAAAAATAAAGAAAAGAAGCTGGAACTGATGCCTAGAATCATTCCTGCAAGTACATCAGAAGGATAATGAAGACCTAGATACATACGGGAAATAGCTACTAAAAGGGCAGCGACCAATAAAAATATACCGATAAATGGATTCAATAGTATCAAGGGTGTGACGATTGAAAATACAGCGGTTGTATGACCCGACGGAAATGAATGATCTTTTAGTGGATTATCGCCGATGTTCGTATCTGGAAGACTTAAATACGGTCTCTTTCTCGGGTACATTTTCTTAGAAATAGCAACAGGAATGTGGCTGATCAATAAAGACAGCATACAAACAATTCCCCAAGACTTTAAATGCATAGGGAGGAATAACAGAAGTAGAATACTTGTTGAGATGGTGGCTGTTGCACCACCAAGATGCGTCCACAGGTGAAAGAAATGGTCCATTGAATTTCTGTGCAGTCTTCCGTTAATCAGTCGGAAAAAGGTACACTCTTTTTCATAAAGCCAATCGATTACTTTTGTCATGAATATCCCCCTTACCATTCATATTTTGTTCGATACTATAATAATAAAATACAATTGTAAGGGGAACATGAAGACAGTATGAAATTATTATAAAAAAACCATCCTCTAAGAGCAGGATTTCAAAGTGTATCACGGAATCGTTGAGAGCAGCAGCTTCAGTACGATTTCATCTCAAATTCTTTGTTTCTATGTTAAAATTATGGGCAAAACATAAAGAGAGATGAGGTGGCTATACATGTATGCAGGCATACATCATGTATCCTTACTTGTAACCAATCTAAAAGAATCATTGTATTTTTATGAGGGAATTCTCGGATTCGAGCAAAATAAAAAACGCCCTCAATTTGATTTTCCAGGCGTTTGGTATGATATCGGTGACACGCAACTTCATTTGATCGTCCATCCTGAGGGTAAAGCTAGAAGAAATTCGACAGAGATTGATAGCAGAGATGGTCATTTTGCTGTAAGAGTTACGAATATGGACAAGCTATTAAAAACATTAGATGCTCATAACGTTCCATATGTTAACAAACCAACAAATAAAACAGAGTGGCACCAAGTTTTTGTGAGTGACCCTGATGGTAACTTAATCGAGTTTAACGTTTAGGTTGTAATGATTTATAATACTGTCCTTTCTCATAATATTCACGACGGATTCGATTCATGTCCGTGATATCTTCTTCTGTTAACTCTCTGATCACCTTGGCTGGTCGGCCGAAAGCTAAGGTGTTCGGCGGTATCTTTTTTCCAGGAGGAACGAGACTCCCTGCACCTATAAAAGCTCCTTCCCCAATGTGAGCTCCATCTAATATGAGTGAACCCATGCCGATCAATGCGTTCTCTTCAATGATACAACTATGTAAGATTACACTATGACCAACAGTAACGCCGTCTTTTAAATGAAGGGGACGGTTCGGACTTTGATGAAGAACAGAATTATCTTGAACGTTTACATAGTCCCCGATAATAGTCGGGGAAACGTCTCCTCGTATGGATGTATTAAACCAGATAGAAGAATATTCGCCGATCTGAACATCACCAGTAATGGTAACATAGTCTGCAATAAAGGCAGTTTTTGAAATCTTAGGTTGTTTATCTCCGAATGGATAGATCATGGTTACACACTCCTATTATCATTATTTATCTATCTACAGTTTAGCAAATCACCAAGTCTTATGAATAGAGAAGGTGGAGAAATGTGGACATGGAAAACAAAAAGAAATGCAGTCGGAACGATCGTAGTCGTTCATGGTGCAAACGAACATCACGGCAGGTATGATTGGGTTATCAAACAATTGAACGAAGTGGGTTTGCATTGTGTTTCAGGCGATCTTCCAGGTCAAGGTACGACAACGAGAAGAAGAGGGCATATTGATGCATTCGATGATTATGTTCAAACAATAGAAAAATGGTATCTTGAAGCCGAGAAATTTGGACTTCCCGTATATATCTTAGGACATAGCATGGGTGGATTAGCCGTAATCAGAACCTTGATGGAAAAAAGGCTTAATGTTCAAGCGGTTATCTTATCCTCTCCTTGTTTAGGATTGGTTCATTACCCATCAAAAGGAAAAGAAGCCGTTTCCGTTCTATTGAACAAACTCGCTCCGAGTGTAAGGTTAGCGACCAATTTACCTGAAGGCAGTGCTACCAGGAATGAAGAAATACGTATACGTGATAAAGAGGATAAGCTGATCGTTAAAAAAGTCTCTGTCAGATGGTATCGAGAGTTGATTGGTTCGATAAAACATGTTTTCGATCATTATAAAGATTTTCCAAATGTACCGTTAATGCTTTTACAAGCGGGGGATGATCGAATCGTGGATAAAATGAAAGTGAAACAATGGTTTAACGCAGTACAACTCGAAGAAAAATGGTATAAAGAATTTCCATCACTATATCATGAAGTATTAAATGAGCCTGAAAGAGATCATGTGTTTAATTATGTAAAAAAATTTCTGTTTCTGCATAGCGACGTCGATTAAAGAAAAAGGTAAGGGAAGAAATAAACAAAAGGAGCCATCTTATGAACAAAGTTCCGGTTCACCCTTGGGGATTGATGTATTCCGTTTATACGCATATCTTTCCGGCTGTCAGCCATCTGCTTAAGTCGTGGCATGAGAGAGCTGAGAAGATTCCGAACCCTGAATTAAGAAGACAGGCAGTCAGCAGCATTTTGGATAAGATGTTTCACTGTGAAGGGGGAGCTATCCTTACACTGCTAGCAGGGAATCATCGCAAAAAAGCCATCGAGTTTGTGGTGGCGTACCAAACGATCAGCGACTATTTAGATAATCTTTGTGACAGAAGCACTTCACTGAATGAGAAGGATTTCCGTGCTCTTCATGAAAGTATGTTTCATGCGTTATCTCCTGGCGCTGTTCCAACAAATTATTACCGTTACCGTGAAGAACAGGACGACGGAGGTTATTTGAACGAATTAGTTTATACGTGTCAAAACGTTTTGTCAGAGATGAAAGCTTATCCAAATATCGCAAGTGAACTGATCGGACTAGCCTCGATCTATTGTGATTTGCAAGTTCATAAACATGTCATCGTTCAAGAGAGAGAGCCACGACTAATCAGTTGGTTCGGTGAGTATCAATCTGTTCTACCAGATATCACATGGTATGAATTTTCAGCTTGTGCAGGTTCAACACTGGGTATCTTCTGTTTAGTCAGTTATGCATTTCAAGGAAACTTCACAAAAGAATCTGCAGCAACGATAAAGAAAGGATACTTTCCATGGCTGCAAGGTCTTCATATTCTTTTAGATTATTTTATTGATCAAAATGAGGACAAGTTGGAAGGCGACCTGAATTTTTGTACGTATTATAAGAATGATCAGCACATGCTTGAACGAATGGTTTATTTTGCGGAAAAAGCAGAGAAAAGCTGTGCTAATCTTCCTAATTCGAGGTTTCATCGCTTGATCCAAAGAGGGCTGTTAGGAATCTACCTTGCAGATAAAAAGGTGTCTGAAAGTCCTGGGATCAAAAAGATGGCTTCAAAGCTCGTTAAAGTGGGAGGGGCAACAAGTTACTTCTTTTATGTAAACCGAAAATTATATCAAAGGTTAAAACCTTCCCTCTCATAAAAGTAATGTCGAGCTCCATGTGCTTCGCATGTAGTAGGGGTATGTGAGGATAGTAACTATTGCGTAATTTGTCGAGGAATGTAAACTCGTGGATAAAAGACAAAAACTTTTGGATTGAGAGGCAATTCTCGTGGATAAACAGTCAGAATTTTTGGATTGCGTGCTTAAATTTCCGGATTGATGACCATAATACCCCGGGGTGTATATATGACGACCAGTTTCTGAATCCTGAAAAAAGGCTGAATCAACATTGATTAGTTGAATTCAGCCTCTTTTTTCGATTGCGACCACAAATGGCGGGTCGTTCTTTTGATTTATAAATTCGTATTGTAAAACATGAGCCTGTTTTTGATCCAGCTGTTTTACATAATTCATAACTATTTCTTTTTCTCTTTTGCCCTCTTCATGTCCATGGTAGATCACGAGTATAATTACGCCTTCAGGTTTTAACAGTTGTAGGAGCTGTTCAATAGCACCGATGGTAGATAATCCTGTTGTTGTAATAGATTTGTCACTTCCAGGCAAGTAACCAAGGTTGAAAATAGCAGCAGTTACTTTTGTGTGAAGATCACTAGGTAACTGAGTGGTTAACTCATCATGAGAGGCATGAAAAAAAGTAACGTTATGATCTGCATGATGATCAAAAAGCCGTTGTTTTGAGTTCTTGATCGCTTGCTCTTGAATATCAAAAGCAAACACATGCCCGCTCTCGCCAACGAGTTTTGATAAAAATAAAGTGTCGTTTCCGTTTCCGCAAGTTGCATCTATGACCAAGTCCCCTGATTTACAGAACGATTGAAGAAGCGTTCTCGCAAACGGCAATACTCCTTCTAATTTCATAGGGTGTTCACCTCAGTAGTATTATAAAATTTCCCTTGAAAACTATTTCTGTTTTTAAGCTCACTTTCAATCGCATTTAATACTTTCCATTTATTCAAACTCCACATCGGTCCGACTAATAAGTCAGATGGCCCGTCTCCAGTTAGTCGGTGAATCATCATTTGTGGAGGAAGAATCTCTAGTTGGTCACAAACAAGTTTTACATACGTGTCAAAATCAAGAAACTCTAACATACCTTGTTCATATTGTTTGACCATAGGTGTCTTTTTTAGAAGATGAAGCAAATGGATCTTAATCCCTTGAACATCAAGTTTCGCAACTTCTCTTGCAGTTTCCATCATCATCTCTGGAGTTTCTAACGGCAATCCGTTAATGATGTGTGAACATACTCTAATGTTATGTTTTCGAAGTTTTTCAACGCCTTCAACATATGTTGCGTAGTCATGAGCTCTGTTTATGAGCAGAGCTGTTCGCTCATGTACAGTCTGAAGTCCTAACTCGATCCAAAGATAAGTTCTTTTATTTAAGTCAGCAAGATATTCAATCACATCATCCGGTAAACAATCAGGTCTCGTTGCAATCGAAAGTCCAACAACGCCTTCTTGTTCTAGTACCGTTTCATAAAGCTCTTTTAGTTGCTCAACAGGAGCGTAAGTGTTCGTAAAAGCTTGGAAATAGCCTATATATTTACCTTTTTTCCATTTCGAATGCATTCGTTCTTTAACGGTGTGAAACTGTGTGATGATATCATCTCGGCGGTTTCCTGCAAAATCACCTGAGCCACTTTGAGAGCAGAAGGTACATCCTCCAAATGCGGCATTGCCATCACGATTCGGACAATCGAATCCTCCATCTAATGGTACTTTAATAATTTTATCTCCAAAATGGGATTTCAAATGCTGATTCCACGTGTAATATCTTTTATCTCCAAAATAATCTGGCTTTTCCATAAGGTGTGCCATCTTTCTCACTCCTTTATACGGTGATGAGCACCATATGACATTGTAGCATGTTCGCACTGTTAGCGGCAAAGTGAGTTGTCAGTACTTTCAAATTGTAAAGTGCAGGAAAAAGGAATAAAATACAGAGTGGTTTAAGACATCTTAGTTAGCAAGCGGGGGATATTTATGCCAGCGAAAGTATGGCTGCTCATCATTGGAATGGCACTTAATGTGACCGGCTCAAGTTTCTTGTGGCCGATCAATACGATTTTTATACATGAACACCTAGGTAAGTCACTTACCGTAGCAGGAATTGTTCTATTACTTAACTCAGGTGCCGGAATAATCGGTAACTTAACGGGAGGATTGCTTTTTGATAAATTAGGAGGCTACAAGACCATTATGCTCGGTGTCTCCATTTCATTTACGACTTCCTTCTTATTAATCTGGTTTCATGATTTTTGGATGTACAGTATCCTTCTTGTTTTTATGGGATTTGGAATGGGAATCGTCTTTCCATCTATGTATGCATTAGCAGGTACGATGTGGAAAGAGGGTGGGAGAAAAGCATTTAACCGAATCTATATTGCACAGAACGTAGGAGTGGCGCTTGGGGCTGCTCTTGGTGGATTTGCAGCTTCCTATTCTTTTACACTCTCATTCATTAGTTGTTCAGCTCTATCTTTTGTATTTTTTATTATCGTGCTGTTCGGTTTTAAAGACATTGATGCAACAGAAGAAGCTTCTGTGCAGACTGTTTTTTCTCAACGAAAAAGAATTCATAACAAAGAAGCGTTTATGGCACTATTGATTTTATGTGGAGGGTATCTGCTAGCTTGGATTGGTTACGTGCAATGGCAGTCTACGATCGCTGCTTATACACAATCACTAGGAGTAACTCTTAAGATGTACAGTTTGCTTTGGACCGTTAACGGTGTGTTTATCGTTCTTGGTCAGCCGCTAGTCAATCTTTTCTTAAAAAGATGGCTGCACTCCACAACATCGCAAATTTTGGTTGGATATTGTATATTTGTTATTTCATTCGTGATGGTAGGGAATGCTAAAGACTTTAGTGGCTTTATGATGGCCATGATCGTTCTTACTATAGGAGAAATGCTCGTATGGCCTGGCGTCCCTTCCATCGCAGCAGAGCTTGCTCCTGAAGGCAGAGCCGGATTCTATCAAGGAATCGTAAACTCAACAGCCACAGGCGGAAGGATGCTCGGACCGTTGTTTGGAGGAATGATTGCAGATATTTTCAACATATCCGTATTGTTTCAAACGATCATCGGCCTGATGGTGCTTGCTTTCATTTTGACGATTCTATATAGCAGGAGTCGACATGCCATTCAGCAAACTGAAATTCCTCAACAAGCTTCTTGAGATTTATAGATAATGAACAACCAAGAGACCGTGATAGGATAATCACGGTCTCTTGGTTTATATTTTAATGAATTAAGCGGCTCTTGTTTCTTCTTTTGGAAGCAGTTTAGCTGACATTAATCTTCTTCTGATCGTAACACCAAGAACTGAAGCTAAAATGGCTTTAATTACTCCTACAAGTAAAAAAGGAATAACACCACCACTCATTGCTTGTTCCCAGCTAAGGCTTGCAATGAACTTTAGTTGAACGGCACCAAAAACAAGTGTAATCACCATACCCGCAATGTTAGCCACAACAGCTGGCAGAAGAGTAAAACTTGTCTTTTCTAAAATGAGTCCAGTGATATAAGCAGCGATGATAAAGCCGACGATATAGCCTCCTGTTGGACCGATCAGCACCATGAACCCACCTTTAGCTTCAGAGAAAACAGGAAGACCGATCGCTCCCATAGCGACATAGATCATAACAGCGAGGGTACCATACTTACGCCCTAGAATGGTTGCGCAAAGCCCGATTGCTAAAGTTTGTCCCGTAATCGGAACTAATGGAAGTGGAATGGTCA
Organism: Fictibacillus sp. 18YEL24; assembly: GCF_015903855.1. Taxonomy (GTDB): domain Bacteria; phylum Bacillota; class Bacilli; order Bacillales; family Fictibacillaceae; genus Fictibacillus; species Fictibacillus phosphorivorans_C. The sequence continues at coordinate 246,509 of NZ_JACZDT010000005.1, read as the reverse complement.
GCTGAGCGAGGATCGCTGTAATTCCTGCCATAAGTGCGGCATATAGTGACATCTTCAGTTTTTGATTACTTTCATGCATGTCTGTTGCACCCCTTTTTAATGTTAACGCAAAAATAATAACAGTTAACATTACATTAAACAGCTACTTAATGTTTGTCAAGATACGGTTTACAGCGTTATAACCCTTGTTTAAAAGTGGTAAAAATAGGTTATTATACTTCTAAACAACCTTGACAATTTAGGGAGTTATTCATAAAATACAAATTAGCATCTAAATTTTTTAATAACGATGATAGGGAATAGTAAAAAAAGAATGGAAAAGATAGAGAGTTGACGGCTGGTGCAAGTCAACCCGGACTTTTTTGAACTCACCCTTTAGTTGCAAGTGTGAATGAAGTAATGCTTGCCGTTCGCCGCGTTAAGGTATGTTTCCGAGTGAATGCGATCGTTGCATTAATCAGGGTGGTACCGCGGCAGGTTTAAATTGTTAACTAACCTTTCGTCCCTAATGTTTATTAGGGGCGGGAGGTTTTTTGTTTTTAAAGTACAGTTTTCTAAGGAGGATCGGTTATGTATTATAACCACAAAACAATCGAGAAAAAGTGGCAGAAGTTCTGGGATGAGAACAAGACGTTCCAAACAAAAGAAGAATATGATAAAAAGAAATTTTATGCGCTAGATATGTTTCCATACCCATCTGGAGCTGGCCTTCACGTTGGTCATCCTGAAGGATACACGGCGACAGATATTCTCTCTAGAATGAAGCGTATGCAAGGATACAACGTACTTCATCCGATGGGGTGGGATGCTTTCGGACTTCCTGCAGAACAGTATGCGCTTGATACAGGAAACGACCCAGCAGAATTTACAGAAACAAACATCAATACGTTCCGCAGACAGATTAAAGAGCTTGGTTTCTCTTACGACTGGGACCGTGAAGTTAACACAACAGATCCTTCTTACTACAAGTGGACACAATGGATTTTTATCCAGCTTTATAATAAAGGACTTGCGTATGTAGATGAAGTACCTGTGAACTGGTGTGAAGCACTCGGAACGGTACTTGCGAACGAAGAAGTCATCGATGGGAAAAGTGAACGCGGAGGCCATCCTGTCGTTCGTAAACCTATGAGACAATGGATGCTTAAGATTACAGCATACGCTGACAGATTGTTAGAAGATCTAGATGAACTAGATTGGCCTGAGAGCTTGAAAGATATGCAGCGAAACTGGATCGGCCGCTCTGAGGGAGCTGAAGTACACTTTGATGTAGATGGACATTCTTCTAATATTACAGTGTTCACAACACGACCAGATACACTTTTCGGTGCGACATACTTAGTGCTAGCTCCTGAAAATAAACTAGTAAACGATATTGTAACAGAAGACCAAAAAGAGGCCGTAACGGCTTATCAAAGACAAGTAGAAACAAAGTCTGATCTTGAACGTACAGAGCTTGCAAAAGAAAAGTCTGGTGTGTTTACAGGTGCATATGCGATTCATCCTGTAACAGGTGCGAAACTTCCGATCTGGATTGCAGACTATGTACTAGCAAGCTATGGAACGGGTGCGATCATGGCAGTTCCTGCTCACGATGAACGTGATCACGAGTTCGCAGTAAAGTTTGAACTTCCGATCGCTGAAGTGGTTGCTGGCGGAAATGTGGTAGAAGATGCTTATACAGGTGATGGTGAACACGTTAATTCAGATTTCTTGAATGGCATGCAAAAAGAAGAAGCTATTACAACGATGAACGAATGGCTATCTGAGAACGGAAAAGGTGAGAAGAAGATCACTTACCGTCTTCGTGACTGGTTATTCTCTCGTCAGCGTTATTGGGGTGAACCAATCCCGGTCATCCACTGGGAAGATGGCACGATGTCGACAGTTTCAGAAGATCAGCTTCCTCTTCTTCTACCTGTTGTTAAAGAAATCAAACCTTCAGGAACAGGGGAATCCCCACTTGCTAACGTTGAAGAGTGGGTAAACGTTGTAGATCCTGAAACAGGAAAGAAAGGACGTCGTGAAACGAATACGATGCCGCAATGGGCAGGAAGCTGTTGGTATTACCTTCGATATATCGATCCGAAAAACGATGAGCAATTAGCATCTCCTGAGAAGCTTAAGCATTGGCTTCCGGTTGATATTTATATTGGTGGAGCGGAGCACGCAGTGTTGCACCTTCTGTATGCTCGTTTCTGGCATAAGGTTATGTATGATCTTGGTATCGTTCCGACAAAAGAGCCTTTCCAAAAACTTTACAACCAGGGAATGATTCTTGGAGAAAATAATGAGAAGATGAGTAAATCTAAAGGGAACGTAGTTAACCCTGATGAGATCGTATCGAGCCATGGGGCAGATACACTTCGTTTATATGAAATGTTTATGGGACCACTTGATGCTTCTATCGCTTGGAGCACAACTGGTTTAGATGGAGCTCGCAGATTCTTGGATCGTGTATGGAGATTACTTCTAGCTGAAGATGGAGAGAAAATCAATCCGTCGATTCAAGATACACATGGAACAGAAGCTTTCAATCGTCTCTATCATATGACGGTGAAGAAAGTAACTGAAGACTATGAAGGACTGCGCTTTAATACAGCCATTTCACAATTGATGGTCTTTGTGAATGAAGCAAATAAACAAGTAGTTCTTCCAAAAGATTTCATGCAAGGTTTCGTTAAGATGCTTTCCCCGATCGCTCCGCATATTTGTGAGGAACTTTGGGAATTGCTAGGTGGAGAAGGCAGCATCGCATATGCATCTTGGCCAGTTTGGGACGAAGCTCAACTTGTAGAGAATGAAGTTGAAATTGTAGTCCAAGTGAACGGTAAACTTAAAGCGAAGATGACGATTGCCGCAAACATCAGTGGATCTGATATGGAAGAAGCTGCTTTAAAAGATGAATCCGTTCAACAAAGCATTGAAGGAAAGACGATTCGCAAAGTTATTACAGTTCCAGGTAAGCTTGTGAATATCGTTGCGAATTAAAGGAGGCAAACGCTAATGGAAGAATTAAAAGAAATTTCACCATCAGAAGTAAAGCAATTGCTCCAAGAGGGTAAAAAGATTTCTCTGATTGATGTTCGCGAAGATGAAGAAGTAGCGGAAGGGAAAATCCCAGAGGCAGCGCATATCAAAATGGGTGAGATACCTGTTCGTTTAGATGAAATAAACAAAGACGAGGAACACATCATCGTCTGCCGTTCCGGTCGACGCAGTGAGAATGTAGCATATTTTCTGCAAGATCATGGATATAAGGTCAAGAATATGACTGGCGGCATGTTGGAATATAGTAAGGACTAATAATAAACTCTCTGCTCAAGACATGAGTGGAGAGTTTTTTTTGGTTCTATAGGTTACTTTATTAAAGAATGTTTAAATTTCCAAGAAATAGCCGATAGAAAGGGTATACTTATTAGCCTTGGAGGCTTACAAATGCCATTAAAACACGCAGAAACTAAAAAATGGACCTATATCATAGCCGTTTTGTTTACCTTACACACTGTAAGTACAATTGGTTTAATGTACAATCAAAGCTTTTTGATGTATGGAATAGATCTTGGAATTGTTGTGCTTTTTGCAATTCTGATATACAAAATGCTGATCGTAAAAGATAGTTATGCGGTAAATCTAGAGCAGGAGATCTTAAATCATAAAGAAACGTTTGCTGAATTAGAAGCAAACCGCGTAAAGCTTCAAAACATATTTGATAGTATCGACGTTGCGATCTGGTCGCACAACCTAAAATCGAATAAACTTTTGATTACATCGGGTATTGAAAAATTATATGGTTATCCTTTGCAAGCTTTTTATGACGACTCAGAATTATGGAAGAAGGTAATTCATCCAGACGATGATGAGATCATCATGAACCGAGGCATTTCAATACAAAAGGGATTGATCACTACAAGCGAATATCGCATCATGAAGCCAAACGGTGAGATACGATGGATCCAAGATCGGGGAATCCCTTTTTTAGATGCCAACAACGAATTAGTTGATTTTAACTCCATCCTTATTGATATTACGGAAAGAAAAAGAGCTGAGATAACGATTGAGCATATGGCTTATTATGATGAATTAACTGGTCTGCCAAATCGTAATGGCTTTATGCAAGCGATTGAAAAACAAATACTAGAATCAAAGCTTCAAAATCGAAATCTAGCCTTAATGTATGTTGATCTCGATCGGTTTAACGTTCTGAATGATACGCTTGGACATAGTTTTGGTGATCTGCTGCTTCAGAAAGTAGCGGAACTCTTAAAGGTTACGGTAGGTTATTACGGAACAGTCTTTAGAAGGAGCGGGGATGAATTTCTGATTTTGCTTAATTTTAAAGATATCAGTGAGATCAAACAGAAAGCAGAGCAGATTATTCAAGCTTTTACAAAACCGTTTAAATTGAGTGGGCAAGAAGTATTTACAACACCAAGCATCGGTATTAGTATCTATCCTGAGAATGGTACAGACAGCGAAACCCTCTTGAAACGTGCTGATTCCGCTCTGTATCAGGCAAAAGAAAAAGGGCGAAACACTTATCAATTTTTCACAGAACAGCGTGATGGCAGGATGGAAAGAAGGTTAAACCTCGAACATGGTTTAAGAAAAGCATTAATGAACAACGAGTTCTTTCTTGTTTATCAGCCTTTAGTTCATATCGGTAATAAGAAAATTCTAGGTGTTGAAGCGTTATTACGCTGGAATAAAGAAGATGAAGGAATGATCTCTCCAGCTGAGTTTATTCCGATGGCTGAAGAAACGGGGCTGATTCTACCGATCGGTGAATGGGTGTTAAGAGAAGCTTGTATGCAAGGATTAAGTTGGCATAAACATGGCTTCAATGATCTCTTGATCTCGGTAAATATTTCAGTTAGACAGCTATTAGATGAATCTTTTATTGAAAGAGTAGAAAGTATTCTTTCAGAGACTGAATTCCCACCTACTTCATTAGAGTTGGAGATTACAGAAAGCACGACGATGCAAAACATGGAAGAAGCTCTTCCAATTTTGAATGCTTTAAGAGCAAAAGGAATTCGCATTTCAGTGGATGACTTTGGTACGGGTTACTCCTCTTTAACGTATTTGAGACAATTGCCTGTTGATACATTAAAGATTGATAAGATGTTCATCGATGACATCTTAATAGATCAAAAAGCAGGAGCGATTGTAAAAACGATTATTGATATGGGACACAATCTTGATTTTCACGTCATTGCAGAAGGTATAGAGAGCCGTGAGCAGATTGATTTCTTAGTAGAACAAGGATGTATATACGGTCAAGGTTATCATCTGTACAAACCACTTCATGCTGATGAACTCCAAAGACAGTTACATAAGAATGTTGTTATGAATTAAAAAGAAGCTTAAAATGTCGTGGATGAAACGGTGTTTTAAGCTTTTTTAATGAATTTATAATCAAGTCGCTTTCTCGAGGAGTACATTTGGAACTTCTTGACCTACAAACGAGACTACTATTACACAATCAAATGTTTTATATTCTTCATTTCGTGAAACACTACATAAGTAGACAAATAGAAGGAGTGGATATGTAGTGAATGTATTAGTAATCGGAGCAAACGGTAATATTGGTAAAATGACATGTAATATACTAGCTGATCAAGAACACTCTATTAAAGCGATGGTACGAAAGGAAGAACAGCAAGATCATTTTCAACATGAGAATATTCAAGCCGTTTTAGGTGATTTGGAACAAGATTTTGACCATGTTTATGAAGGGATTGAAGCTGTTATCTTTACAGCAGGTTCTGGTGGTCATACAGGACCTGAGAAAACAGACGCTGTAGATTATGAAGGAGCGGTAAAGTCTATACAATTAGCACAAAAACATAAGGTGAAACAATTTATTCTTGTAAGTTCAATTGGTGCTGACACTCCTGAAAAAGGACCAGAAGGACTTCAGCATTACTTAGAGGCAAAAGGAAAAGCTGATCAAGAACTGATCAACAGCACATTAAATTATACGATCTTGCGTCCGGGTGCGCTGACGGATGAGGACGGAATGGGCATGATCCAAGCTAAAGAAAAACTGAACGAGCGCGGATCTATTCCTCGAGCAGATGTGGCAAGAACACTTGCGGCATGTATTGGCAATGAAAACGTAAGCCATAAAGTTTTTGAACTGATTGAAGGAGAAGTACCTATTCAAACTGCTCTTGAAAATTTGTAAGACAAAACTAGTCAAAACTTAACAAAGGATAAGCATCTCCAAAGGCCGAAGAACTATCAAAACAATTGGCTGAAAGGGGATGCTTTTTATGATTCAAGTAAAAATCTTCGATGAAGATCATGAAGAGGATTTAGAGATCGCTATAAATGAGTTTCTGAGTATCGTTCCTCCAGAGAATGTTGTGGATATTAAATATCAGATTGCCGTTTGTGATAATGTGCACTCAGAGGACGATACGATGTTTTCCTTTTCAGCGTTGATTATCTATAAGAAAATTGGAACGCATAAATAAAAAAGAGTGGCAACCATTAAGCGGGTTGTCACTCTTCTTGTTTTATAGGGTTAGCCCAATGCATGGTAAGCTGCGTTAGTACCCGCAATATTACCTGTTACAAAGGCAACGGTAATATTATAACCACCTGTGTATCCGTGAAGATCTAATATTTCACCACAGAAGAATAAGCCTTCTTGTTTCTTAGATGCCATCGTTTGAGGAGCGATCTCTTTAACTGAAACACCGCCGCCTGTAACGAATGCTTTTTCGATCGATAATGTACCGTTAACCGAAAAAGAGAAACCTTTCATTTGTGCAACAAGCTGACGAAGCGCTTGTTTGGAGACTTGATCAGCAATCGCCTCACCATCAATCTCTGCTCGTTCGATTAAAAAATGAAGGAACTTTTCTGGAAGTAATCCTCTGAGTACATTTTTAAGTGCTTTTTTAGGTTCAGCATCTATTCTTTTCTGTAAGGAATTTATTAACGTGTCTTCATTTTCATCAGGAAAAGAATCAATTCTCATCTCGATCGTTGGTACATCAAACTTTTTCAACGCTTTGACTACATATTGGCTGCATCTTAATGCTGCAGGTCCGGATACTCCAAAATGAGTAAAAATCATGTCCATCTGATGGGCTTTGATCAACTTGCCTTTTGGATTCCATACAGAGAGTGCAACGTTCCTTAATGATATACCTTGCAACGTTTTATGTTTGATAAATGGTTCATTAGAAGTGATAGGAACCTCAGTCGGGTAGAGCTCTGTGATCGTGTGCCCCGCCTTTTTTGCCCATGCGTAACCATCACCTGTGGAACCTGTATGTGGAACAGATTTACCGCCTACGGCAATTACAATCGATTTTGTTTGGATCACTTCTCCGCTATGCAGGATGATCTCATGAATATCTTCTCCATAATGTATCGTTTTTACGGGAGTGTTCGTTCGGATCGTAACACCAAGCTGCTTTATTTTTTGCAGAAGAGCAGCCACAACATCAGTTGCCTTATTAGTAACAGGGAACATGCGTCCATGGTCTTCTTCTTTTAGTTCGATGCCTAGCCCTTCGAAAAATTGAATGATGTCTTCGTTGTTAAAAACAGAAAAGGCGCTGTATAAAAAACGTCCGTTACCCGGAATATGTTTGATGATTTCTTCAACAGGCAAGCGGTTTGTGACGTTGCAACGCCCTCCACCTGAAATAGCCAGTTTACGACCTAGTTTTTCTCCTTTATCGATTAACAGTACACGTGCACCATTCGTAGCAGCACCGACACTCGCCATGAGGCCAGAAGGTCCACCGCCGATTACTATACAATCATAAGTCATACAATCCCAACTTTCTAATACGTTCAATAAAAGTCATTTCATACAATAGCATAGCTTTAACAAAAAGACTATAAGTTTCATAATCCTTACTTTTTTGCAAAAAGTTAAAGTAGGTTACATCCGCTTTTAATGTGATACAATATCAATAATGTTTTTTAGGATGATTAGTAGGAGCTGAAAATAGTTGTCTCGATTACTTCGTGGAACATTGATTCTATCCGCTGCGACGTTTTTCTCAAAATTCATCGGATTGATCTTTGTCATTCCATTTACCAATCTAGTAGAAGAACAAGGTATGGCTCTATACGGCTATGCTTATATTCCATACACCATATTACTTAGTATTTCCACAATGGGAGTTCCGCTTGCTGTTTCTAAATTTGTTTCTAAATATAATGCATTAGGAGATTATGCGGCAGGGAGGAAATTGCTAAAATCTGGTCTTCTCGTCATGACGCTGACAGGAACGCTAGCTTTTGTCATCTTGTATATGCTGGCACCTATACTTGCGCATCAGATTATCGATGAAAAAGGCGGACAAGGCAACAGCATTGAAGACATTACATTAGTTATTCGAATGGTAAGTACGGCCCTAATCGTAGTACCATCCATGAGTTTGATTCGTGGATATTTCCAAGGCTTTCAATCTATGGGACCAACAGCGGTGTCACAAGTCATTGAGCAGATCGTTCGAATTGTGTTCATTCTTGTTGGAAGTTTCGTTGTAATTAATCTAATGAACGGTGAGATAACAACAGCCGTTGCGCTTTCTACATTTGCAGCTACGCTAGGAGCAGTTGCAGGCTTAGCCGTTCTCATCTGGTATTGGATCAAAAGAAAACCGCATCTGGACAAGATGTATAGAGAAAGTAAACCTGTTGCAGATATTTCGTTAAAAGATATTTATAAGGAAACGATCAAGTATGCGATTCCGTTTGTAGCTGTCGGTCTAGCTATTCCGCTCTATCAGATGGTGGACCAGTTTACGATCGTAAATACGCTTAAGAAAATGGATTATACGCTGAAAGAAGCGGAATCTGTATTCGCCATCATCACTCAGATCGCGCATAAGCTTGTAATGATTCCAGTATCATTAGCAACTGCTCTGGCACTAACCTTGATACCTATCATAACGAAGTCGTTCACCCAAAACGATGATGAGATACTTCATAAGCAGATCACGCAAACGTTTCAGATGGTGCTTTTCCTAACTGCACCAGCAGCGATCGGGCTAACGGTTCTTGCATACCCAGCATATGGTGCACTCTTTGGTTTATCATCTATGGAGACCGGTGGTTATTATCTTCAATGGTACGCTCCGACCGCGTTATGGTTTGCGATGTTTACCGTTACGGCAGCGATCTTACAGGGACTTAACCAGCAACGTTATGCGTTTATCAGTTTATCAGCTGGTTTTTTAGCGAAATTGATTCTAAACAAACCTTTATTATTGCTGTTCGGTGGGACCGGCTCTGTTATTGCAACAGACATCGGATACACACTTTCGATCTTGTTTAATCTGTATATCATTAAAAAATACAGCGGCTTCTCCTTTAAATGGGTATATCGAAGAACGGTTCTGATCACGTTGTTTTGCGCAGCGATGGCTGTTACTGTTATGATCGTATCCGCGCTCTTAGGTGAGACTGAAACAAGACTTGATACAATCATTAAATTAACAGCAGGAATTCTCTCTGGGGGAGCAGTGTACGTGTTCTTAAGTCACCGATCAGGATTATTAAATATCATACTAGGTGATCGCATTCCTTTTTTGAAACGCAGAAAATAAGTAAAAGAAAAAAGAAGGCTGATAAGTAGCCTTCTTTTTCTGCGGTATTCATTTTTTGACATGATTTTGTTCATCATACCATTTAAGTTGATTACCAATGCTGTATCCTTCGAGAGGAACTTCAAATTGAAATCCTGCTCTTTCAAGCGCGGGCTGTAAGAATTCCCGGTATACCCAGCCGCCGTGAATAAAAATCTTACATTGAGAAGGCTTAACGTTTTGTTCTAAGTCTTGTATCACGTGATGTGCCCATTCCCGTTTTTCAGATGTCGTAAAATTTTTGATAGAAACATTATACGGTTCAATGTATTGGTCTTTCGTTACGAGTCCTTCTTTAGCACTAAAAAAGTAAAAATCATCATAATGGTTTTGTGCGTATTGAACAGACTTAACGAATAAGGGACTTATGTATAAATCTATAGCTGCAGAAGGGGTAGAAGCTTTTTTTCGAGCAGTTGCTAGAAGACCTATTTTCCTTTTCATTCCAATTCCTCCTATAGTACTAAATTACCCCGTTTCTTCAAAAATCAATCAATTTTTTACAATAATATAGGAAAAAAAGATCATTCATTCAGGAGGTTTCTTATGAGAATAGATAAATGGTTATCAAATACAGGCTTTGGAAGCAGAAAAGAAGTAAAACAGCTGCTAAAATCAGGTGCAGTTACGTTGAACGGTGAGGTTGTAAAGGATGCAAAAACTCAAGCAAACCCGGATACTGATAACGTTTTGGTTCATGGTGAAGAAGCTGTTTATAGGGAGTTCATCTACTTAATGATGAACAAGCCTCAAGGGGTCATCTCGGCGACTGAAGACTCTAGGCACGAAACGGTAATCGATCTTCTTTATATGGAAGATCAGAATTTTGAACCATTTCCTGTTGGGAGATTAGATATTGATACTGAGGGATTATTGATATTAACCAATGATGGTCAGCTATCTCACTCTTTGTTATCACCTAAAAAACATGTTCCTAAGACTTATTACGCAAAAATAAATGGATCGATTCCAGAGGATGCATTTGAAAGCTTTAAAGAGGGTGTCATCTTAGATGATGGGTATAAAACAAAGCCTGCTTTATTAAAAATCTTGTCAAATGACGAAAAAGAATCAGAGATTGAGCTAACCATCACTGAAGGAAAGTTTCATCAAGTGAAAAGAATGTTTGAGGCTATAGGGAGAAAGGTCATTTTCTTAAAACGAATTCAGATGGGACAACTCAAGCTTGATGAATCACTTGAGTTAGGAATGTATCGAGAGCTTGCGGAAGAAGAACTATCCTTACTTTCTTTAAAAGAGGATGTTTTTGAATAATTTATAAGGGGTATCTTCCAATAAAAAGGAGTTGTATACCAATGAAATTATCTGCAGAGAAGTTAATGGGTGCAAAAGCTCAAAATCATACGATATCGACTGAAGAAACACAGCATAAAATCAACGACATTCTATTTAATATGTACGATCACCGTTTATGTTATTTTACGTACACCGTTGACAACGGAATCAATCAGCGTGAAGAGATTCCCTCAGATAAGCATATGGAAACAGTTGTTGCTGCCACTTCAGGCATCGGTACACAACATACTCCGTTTACAGGAAGCTCTAACCTTGCTGCTAATCAGAACTATGGAAAAGAGACCTTTTTTATCCCTTGGCATCAAGTGAAAGAATTTGATGAAGATAAACTTGTGTTTTCCGGAAATGAATTACAAAGAGATGAACCAAAAGAGTGTTATTCTTATATGGCTATAAAAGATTGGACTGTCATCGATCAAGATGGTGAAAAAATCGGAAAGATAAAAGATCTGATCATTGATACAGATCGTCAGCAAGTTATTGGTTTTTCTCTTGCGGAAGGATTTTGGAAGAACTTATTCGGTCATGATGATAAGTATATGCCTGTCTCAGGAACACCGAATTGGGAAAACCGTGAATGGAACATTGAAAGAACTCCTGATCTGCTCTTAAGAGATAACAAGGACGAACTTTAATACTAGTTAATAACAAAAAAAGTCCCCGCTAATTAATTAGCGGGGATTATTTAATGCAATATGCTTATCCGAAAATTATTTATTATATCTTTTTTAAGATACTTTTACTTTTTTGCCTGTTGTTTCCCACATACCTCGGGCAGGACTTGTTACTAAATTGTTATAAGAGAGGACGTTAAGATCTCTCTGGATGGTACGCTGCGTAGTTCCAAATTCTTCAACTAGTTCTCGTGTTGTTACAGTACCTTTCTTGCGAATAAACAAATACAGGGCTTTCACACGATTCAACATTCTGTCAGTTGAAGGACTCAAAAAACCACTCCTTGTTATTTAGATAGTTGTTAACACACTATATGATACCAGTCTAAAGTTAATGAAATATGAACGTTGTATTACATTCTTTTTAATTCTTAAGACCCACCCTTTTTATAAAAAAAAAAGCGAAGAATCCGTATCGGTTCTCCGCTGCGTCAGCCATTAGATGTAGTAATAACGTTCAAAAAGATGTCTGTGCGGCTAGGCAGCAAAACCTCATAACGAACATATGATCCTTAATATAAAGATATAGAGGAAAACTGTCAGTTAACCAACACTACACCTCCTATTTGGCACCATTATACACTAAATTATTTATATGTCAATATCCCGATATTCCTGAGAAAGCGAAACCATCTAACCATTTTAATGGGAATAAGGTACAATAATAAGGTTATTAAAAAAATTATGTAAGGAGCGATGAGGTGTATATTTTACAAAAGCTGATGAATAGACTTATCGTTATAAATAAGTTTGGAATTTTTTCATTTACCTTTTTTGTCGTTATTTTTTCGTCAGTTGTTATGCATCTTTTAGAACCAAAAACATTCCCTAACTGGTTTGATGCCCTATGGTATGTTATGACTACCGTTACCACGGTCGGTTATGGCGATTATTATCCGGTATCCACAGCAGGAAGAATCTATGCGATCTTCATCTTCTTGATCGGTATCGGTATTGCTGGTCTGGCTATTGGAAAACTGGTAGAAGCATTAGGTGCTCACCGTAAACGAAAGGAGGAAGGGAGATTGACTTTTAAAGGAAGAAATCATTTCGTAATTATAGGATGGTCTGAGAAAGCAAAATATGCTGTTAGTGAAATTACAGAAACACATCCCAACTTAGAAGTCGTTCTCATTGATAATCTGTCTGTAACACCGATTACACATCAGAATGTTCACTATATTCAAGGAGATCCCTCAATAGAAGAAACGCTCGTACAGGCAAATTTGAAGGAAGCAAAATCTGTACTAGTGTTTTCGGATGATTCGATTCATGATTCAGCACTTGCTGATGGAAAAACACTCTTGATCGTAACTTCCGTAGAACGTTTAACTCCTCACATACATAGTACGGTAGAGATAAAAAAAGAAGAGCATATTAAAAACTTTAGGCATGCTAAAGTAGATGAGTTTGTCTTAAGTCATGAAACAGTTTCACGTATGGCTGTAAGGTCCGCATTCTCTAAAGGAATTACAGAGATATACACACAACTTCTTTCTCATAAAGAAGGAGAAAATTTGTTTGAAGTTGGTAAACGAGCCGAATGGGTAACATATAAAGACGCTTTTGACAGTTTGTTGCAGCAAGGTGCTACACTAATAGCAGATGGCAACGATCTTTCGATAAACAAAAAATTAAACGATTCGATTCCTGATGATGCACGCCTCTATATCATCTGCAGCAAAGATGTATACGAGTCGATCATATAACCGTGAGTAATACGATAAGTAAAGAACAAGTTTTTTTGAAAGGATGTAAGAGAATGGATCAGATTAATTGGAAAGAACAAGTTGAAAAGAGAAAAAAACAGCTTATGGAGGATACAAAAGGTTTATTGCGTATTCCTAGTCTACTTGATGAAGAGAATGCAAAAGCAGGAGCTCCTTTTGGCCACGAGATAGAAAAAGCTTTAACTTATATGTTGGATATTGGAAAAGACAGTGGGATGACGGTTAAGAATGTAGACGGATATGCAGGACACATCGAGATCGGAAATGGAGAAGATATCGTAGGTGTTCTCTGCCATGTTGATGTGGTCCCTCCTGGTGATGGCTGGTCTGTAGATCCTTTTGGAGCTGAAGTAAAGGACGGAAAGATCTTTGCACGAGGTGCGATCGATGATAAAGGTCCTACAATGGCAGCTTTTTATGGAATGAAGATCATTCAAGAATTAGAGCTTCCGTTATCGAAAAGGGTCCGTATGATTATTGGTTGTGATGAAGAGAGCAACTGGCAATGTGTAAGACATTATTTTACGAAAGAAGAGATGCCAGCGATCGGATTTGCTCCTGATGCAGATTTCCCTATTATCTCTGCTGAAAAAGGAATCTTTGATGTAGAGTTTCGTCTCAAAACCGATCAAGAAAGAGACAAAAACGAACTTCAATTACTTTCCTTTACTTCGGGCCAACGTTTAAATATGGTACCAGATTATGCTGAAGCTAAAATTCAAGGAAGCGGTTTAGAGGAAGTACAGCAATTATTTGAAGCATTCGGACAGAAATCTGGAGTAGAATACGCTGCTCAAATCGAAGGTGATGCTTTAACCCTAAAAGTTAAAGGGAAATCGGCACACGGAAGCACACCTGAAATGGGTAAAAATGCTGGACTTATATTAGGTGGATATTTAAACACTCTGTCGTTCACTGGAAAGGCTAAATCGTTTCTCAAGTTGTTGGACGAGCTGACGGGCGAGTATACAGGTGATAAATTAAATATCGCTGCAGAAGATGAGGCGAGCGGTAAGCTAACGGTTAATGCAGGAGTCCTTTCGTATAGCGGGACAGAAGGCGGAAAAGTAGGGTTAAACATACGCTATCCGGTTACACATGACAGCAAGAAAATCGAACATACATTATTAACCAGAGCGAAAACCGATGATTGGTCGATGAGAATCATCGAAAACAATCCACCAAACTATGTAGAAGAAAATCACCCATTGATTAAAACGCTACAAAAAGTATACGAAGATCAAACAGGCAAAAAAGGTGAATTGATGGCTATTGGCGGAGGAACTTATGCAAGGTCGTTGGAAACAGGAGTTGCTTTCGGTGCACTATTCCCAGGAAGAGAAGATGTGGCTCACCAAAAGGATGAGCATATGTTTGTAGAAGATTTACTTCTTGCTTCTGCCATTTATGCACAAGCCATATACGAACTAGCTAAATAGCAAATAAGAGAGGGTACATCATGAATCATTCGTTCGACCAAACCTCTATCAGTCTAAAAGGCTTTTACCTATTAAGTTTTTTTGGTCTAGGGAGTTTATTTCCGTTATTAGGTGTTTATTTTAAAGACTCAGTAGGTCTCAGCGGGACAGAAATAGGAACCTTAATGTCCATCAGCCCAGTCGTAATGATTTTTGCTCAACCTCTATGGGGTATCGTTACAGATTATTCAAGACGTCCAAGGGCCGTTTTAGTATTTTCTTTACTTCTAACAGCGTGCTTAGGTTTTAGCATCTATCTGTTTGAATCTTATATTTGGTTAATCGGAATACTTATCGCTTTTTCGTTCATGCAGAGTGCCTTAGTTCCTGTTTCAGACAGTATTCTTTTAAATTACGTACAAAAAGAGAACAAGCAATATGGAAATTACAGGCTTTTTGGAGCAATTGGATTTGCTATAGCCGTATTTATAGCAGGAAGGCTTGCGGACTCTATAGGTACTCAAGTGATCTTCTATATGTTTACTTCTGTTCTTCTTCTTTGTATGTTCTTTGTAATCAAGATGCCAAAAGATAATCAATCGCTCCGAACAGATCTTAGAAAGGGTATTGGACAATTAGTTAGGATGCCTTCGTATTTAGTTTTCCTTTCTGCTACTTTCTTGGTATTTGGACCTATCTTTGCTAATAATTTTTATTTTGGATTTTACATTCAAGAAACAGGCGGAACTTTAGCTGGTGTTGGACTAGCCTTCTTGATCGCAGCAGGAAGTGAAGCACCATTTATGAAGTTTGCAGGACTCACTATAAAAAGGTGGGGAATGATGCATATTATGGTCTTTGCAGCGTCTGTATCTGCTGTTCGTTGGACGTTTTATTTCTTTGAACCATCGTATCAAATCGTACTGCTGACAACAGTTGTACAAGGATTTTCAGTTGGTCTGTTCATTCCAGCAGCTATGGATTATGTTCGAACTTATACCCCCGTTGAAGTACGAGCTACAGCTGTTTCCTTATACACGGCTGTGGGGAATGGTTTAGGCTCTTGGTTTTGTACGTTCGTAGGCGGTGTGATCTTTGATAAATACACCATCTTTTACACGTATTTATTTTTTGGAGTTCTATCATTTATAGGGCTGTTCATGGTCTTGATCCTTACAAAGATGGAAGTGCAAGGTCGAATACTGATTCAACGATCTCTGTAAAATTCAAAAGTGAACATTTGCTTTTGGCAGTCGTTGAATTCTGTTTCATGCTATATATATAAATGCTATATATAAAAAAGCATCCCGATATTGGGATGCTTTGTCTTTATTCAAACTGAAACAGATCACTCGATAGATACCGTTCTCCTGAATCACACGTTATACAAACTACGATATCGCCTTTTTTGCGCTTCTTTGCAATTTTTAAAGCCGCATAAACAGCAGCTCCTGATGATGGTCCGACCAAGATACCTTCTTCTGATGCAAGACGTCTCGTGATCGTATACGCGTCTTCATCGTTTACTTGAACAATTTCATCATAAACACTTTGATTTAAGATAGGTGGAATGAAACCAGGACTCGTTCCTACAAGCTTGTGTTTCCCAGGTTTACCTCCTGAAAGAACAGGAGACCCTTTAGGTTCTACCACATGTACAGTTAAATTCGGAAAAAACGTTTTAAGTTGTTCACCCGTGCCTGTAATTGTCCCTCCAGTACCTGCAGGTGCGATAAAAGCGGTGAAGGGTTTGTTCAACTCTTCAATGGCTTCTTTAATCTCAATCGCTGTACTTCCCCTATGTGCATCAGGGTTTGAAGGGTTCTCGAATTGCATGGGCATATAGCTGTTAGGAATTTCTTCGGCAAGCTCTCGTGCCTTCTTAATCGCTCCAGGCATCTTTTCATCACCAGGAGTTAGTACAACTTTTGCGCCATATGCCTTTAAAAGATTTATTCTTTCTTCTGTCATCGTATCAGGCATCACAATTATGGAAGAATAACCTCTAGCGGCCGCATTCATAGCGAGTCCGATCCCGGTATTCCCTGAAGTAGGTTCGATAATCGTAGAACCTTCTTTTAAGAGACCTTTTTGTTCTGCATCAATAATCATATTATAGGCAGCTCGGTCTTTCAGGCTTCGACTAGGATTGTAATACTCTAGTTTCACATATACATCGGCTCCCTCTTGATGAGGAAGGCGGTTTAACTTTACGATAGGTGTGTCACCGATTAAATCTGCAATATTTGTAACAACTCTCATAAACTGCACTCCTTTTTCTTGCTGAATCAATTATAACAAATAAGTCACGTGTGAAAAAAGCAGATGAACGCATGTATTCTTTGATAAAATAAATGAAGGTGTGTGAGTAATATGCAAAGACATTATTTTTTGGCAGTCAAGCTTCCTGATGAGGCGAAAACAAAACTTGCCAAAATTTGCAGCCATTTAAAGAACGAACATCAATTTAAAACGTGGGTACACCCTGAAGATTTTCACATCACTTTAGCCTTTTTAGGTGTTGCTTCGTCAGAGAAGATTGAAAAGCTTCATGAGTTACTAAACGAAAAAATAATGAATAAAACAGAGAACGTCTTTTCTCTTCAAATAAACCAATTTGGTTTTTTTGGAAACGAACAGCACCCAAGAATTTTCTGGGCAGGTGTTGAAGATGAACCCTTTTTATATACTCTGCAAAAACAAGTGGCTTATGTATGTGAGAAGGTAGGTTTTCAGCTTGATAAAAGATCTTATGCACCGCATATTACGCTTGCAAGGAAACATATAGAGTCAGCTCATCATTTGGTGGACTCTCATAAATGGTGGAAACAGTATGGTGAAAACATTCAATTCCATGCAGATCAATTTGTTCTCTATGAAACGCATATAGAGAAACAGCCGAAATACCATGTTTTACACTCTTATTCGATATAGAGAGAGGAAAGAGAGGGGATCTAATGGCGCAGCTTGTTAAATTACTTGATTATGTATCCAGATACGAAAACAATTTATATCACTATCAATCGTTATTTATGCGAATTAAAGAAAATCGATGGAAAGCATATCAACAACAAAACGAAACTGATTATCTCAAACGCACGCATCAAGAATTTCGTGAAAAATTATTTCATCATCAGATGAACTGGGCGACATCGACTGTGAAAGAAATCTCAAACTGGGATAAAAAGTATCTACACGATGAGACACTAAAGTTACTCATTCAAGGAATTCCTGATAACTACTTTTTGTTCTATGAACCTGTCATTCGTGTGAAAAATACAGGTGTGGAACTAAATATTATCTTAGTTGGGCCAACGGAGGTCTGGCTGATTGTCTGGATGAATGGAGAAGGAATTTGGCAAGAAGCTGATAACAAACGTTTTTGGAAAAATGTTCGACATGAGGATAAAAAAACTGCCTTGAGTCCTTTTATTCGGCTCGAACGTATGCAATCTATAGTACAAGAAACTTTGGATCCTTATCAAAAACAGTTGTCTATTAAACCATGCATTGTTGCACCCCAAGCATTCATAGATTTTACGAGTGATTGGAGAAGAGTCAGCTATGTAGATAAACGCAATTTTAATGAGTGGAATGCCCTTCTGCAGCAAAACCCAGCACCCATTAAAGGTCTGCAATTAAAGTTTGTGTCTGAACTCCTAAAATTAGGTGTGACAAACTCTCTTTATAGAAAAGATCCGTTATCCAGTGAGTCTGAGTTTCACTTTGAAGGTATTTGAGAGATTTTGTCGAAATACTTTTAAAAACATAGATTGAGGACGCACTGGTATGAAAAAATTTTTCTTTATTATTAATGCAAACAACGCTAAAGCAATTCATACATTTAATCAATTAAAAAAAGTAATGGACGAGGAAGAGATAAGCTATAGAACGTTTTATACGGAGTATAGCGGTCATGCAACAGAAATCGCGAAGAAGATTACATACATAAACAAAGATGATATTAAAGCTGTTATTGCTGTAGGTGGAGACGGTACGATTCACGAGGTTTTAAACGGCATGCAAGAAAATCAAAGCATACCTTTAGGCTTTATATCTGGAGGATCTGGCAATGATATCGTCCGGGTCTTAACGAAAGATGTTAAAGGATTAAAGAAACAACTTCTTTATCTGAAACGCAACCGAATAGTTAAGACTGATTCTGGTAATATTCAACTGGTAGGACGAAGCAATAAAATCCAGTCTTTTATTAGTGCAATCGGTATTGGTTTAGATGGAGAAGTCGCAAAGAGCACAAATGAAGCAGCATACAAAAAGTACCTGCATAAGCTGAAATTAGGTTCACTTGCATATGTTTTCACATTGTTTAAGGTTCTAAAGTTCTATGTGCCTGATTCTATGGAAGTAAAAATCGATGGACAAGAATATGTGTTTAATAAGGTCTGGCTTGTAGCTGTGGGTAACATGCCCTATTATGGAGGGGGTATGAAAATTTGTCCATCAGCTAAGAGTAACGATGGAATCTTAGATGTTTGTGTTGTGCATGATCTATCACTTTTTAAACTCTTGTTGCTCTTTATTTCTGTATTTTGGGGTGGCCACGTAAACGTACAAGGAGTTTCACAGTTTAAAGGGAAAGAGATTGAGGTTATTACACGTCGATCTGTAGCGATCCATGCTGATGGTGAGTATAAAGGAACCACTCCTGTTCGTATTAAAGTTCAACCAGGTACGGTTTCGGTTAAAATATAAATTCATAAATGAGTGGGGAATAAAAATGAAATGGACAGATTTTTTTAATATTGCACTTTTTGCATTCCTATGGGTGATGTTGATCGAAAAGAAGTCTGGTTTAAAAAAATGGATTCTAGATGTAACCAATGAACAGCTAATGATCGGAATTATAGTACCGATCGTCTTTTATGCGGCAATCGTTATTGCAGGAAGAATCATGAAGAACAAGTATTTAAATGCTGAGTGAAGATAAATAAACTTTTTTTAGTTATCTTCGCCAAACGTGTGAGGCTGCCTAAAGTAAACCTATCTTACTTTTAGGATGAGTCTCTTTTTTTATATAAAAAAGGAATAACCAATTCATTTTACGTTCAATATGATGTAATAGTGATAAAGAGGGGTGAGTTCAATGAAAAGTGATCACATTTCAATGTCCGCATATATGGATGATTTTTCTATGATAACGATTGTAGTTAATAAGCCCTTTTCGGTCAGCCCGTCACTTTCATTGGCAGATGATAAAAAGGTGGTTCAGCCGTTAACCATTGATAAACAAGAACATTATCATAATCAAGTAATCTATAAATGCAGAACGAGAATGCCGATCGATTTAAAAAACCGATATTGGGTCACGATTAACGAATCAAGAATCCCTTTAATGATCGGTAGCATTGTACGTACACCAAAGTTCGATAGTCTCTATTATGATGAAACAAGTCTTGGAGCGATTTACACTCCTGAGAGCACAACGTTTAAAGTTTGGTCACCTGTAGCTTTTGCGATGAAACTAAAGTATAAAACCCAACAATCTAACACCTTTAATGAACAAAAAATGTCACGGACCGAAAAAGGAGTTTGGGAAATTACGTTAGAAGGAGATCACCATCTCACAGAATATCTGTTTGTTGTAAACGTAAACCATGAATGGGTAGAAACAACAGATCCGTATTCTAAGTCTGTTACTGCAAATGGTGTATATTCGGTCGTTATCCATCTTCCAGAAACAGATCCTGAAGGATGGAATCGATCAGGAAAAAGGATAAACCTTCGTTCAAAAACAGACAGTATTATTTATGAAGTTCATGTTCGGGATTTAACGATTCATTCTGATAGTGGTGTCGTAAATAAAGGCAAATATTTAGGATTAACAGAAGTAGGAACAAAAACACCCAATGGGTTTCATACAGGATTGGACTACTTGAAAAGTCTCGGGATCACTCACGTTCAATTGTTGCCCGTAGCAGACTTCGGAAGTGTTGATGAAACAATGCCTAATTCAAGGTACAACTGGGGATATGATCCGGTTCATTTTTTTTCTCCTGAAGGATCTTATGCAACGAATCCCTTCGATCCTATTTGCAGGATTAAAGAATTGAAAAAATTAATACACATACTCCAACAAAATGGGCTCTCTGTTATTTTAGACGTGGTATACAACCATGTATATAAAAGAGAAGAATCACCATTTGAAAAACTCGTTCCCGGCTATTTTTTTCGTTATGATAATGGGGGAAACCCGGTTAATGGAACCGGAGTAGGAAATGATACAGCATCGGAAAGAAAAATGATGCGAAAGTTCATCCTTGATGCTTTAACGTATTGGATGAGTGAATATAAAGTAGATGGATTCCGATTTGATCTGATGGGGATTCATGATGTTGAAACGATGAACCTAGCTGCTGAGAAACTAAAATCTTTGAATCCTGGTGTCTTTTTGCTTGGAGAAGGTTGGGACTTAAATACGAATTTGGAACCAGAAAAACGAGCTACTCTTTCATCTGCTAAAAAGATGCCTTCCTATTCTTTTTTCAATGATGCGTTTAGGGACCAAGTTAAGGGAAGCATCTTTCCTGATGGTCAGAGCGGGTTTATAAATGGTAATCATGATGAACGAATCAAACATCAAATGAAGCATGTGATGAGGGGTTATGCAGGTCAGAATTCAACGTTTATCAAACCAGAGCAAAGCATTAATTATTCAGAATGTCATGATAATCATACTTTATTTGACTTATTGTCTATCCGACATCCATTTGAAGATGAATACATTCGCAGAAAAAGACAACAGCTCGCCTTAGCGTTTACAATCTTTGCGCAAGGTGTTCCATTTATCCATGCTGGGCAAGAATGTTTTCGAACGAAGAAAGGTGAAGAGAACAGCTATAACCTCCCAGACACCATAAATGCGTTTGATTGGAATCGATGTGAATCTTTTCATAAAGAAGTTGATTATTTCAAACAGCTGATTAGGATAAGGAAAACACAGCCTATCTTCCTTGAAAGCTCGACTGAGCTTTCGGAATGGATAGTCCCAGATGGCGGTCTCGGATTTAAGTTGCAGCTACCAACCACCGATATAAAAAAGGATACTTCTTTTTGGAATAATGCTTTATTACTTTTTAACCAAACGACTAAACCGATATTAATCTCGTTAGAAAAAAACACATGGACGTTAGCGATTGAAGATGAAATATACTATAATCGGCTAATCGACGAAGATCTATATAAATTAGAACCATTATCTTTTTCTTTGTTATATTCTGTTTAGGATTGTAAAGAATCAAGAATCAAGTGCTTTTCTTGATTTTTTGTGTTAAAATAATGACTTCGCAGTAATTTAATTCGATACGGAAAAGCTATTATTTTTTGAACGAACAACTAATAAAAAACGGATTTCTTAACTAGACAAGAAGGTGAACATTTTGGAACAGATTTTGGGAGAAGATTGGCAGGTTTCCCCTGCTGGCGGAGCAACGGGAGAAGCATATATAGCTGAATATGGGAACCAAAAACTGTTTTTAAAGCGTAATTCCTCTCCGTTTTTAGCTGTTCTTTCTGCTGAAGGAATTGTTCCTAAACTTTTATGGACAAAAAGGTTAGGTAATGGAGATGTAATCACAGCTCAACAATGGCTAAACGGACGTGAACTGAAAGCAGCAGATATGAAAAGTGAGAATGTTGCAGAACTTCTGGCAAAAATTCACCGATCTCAAGAACTGCTCGGCATGATGAATCGCCTTGAGAAAAAAAGATTAACGCCTGTTGAACTTTTAAACGATATACAATTGCAGATGCGTAAAGAAAAAGATTATCTAGAAATCATTAATGATTCCTTTGCTTATTTAATGGAGACTGCCTCTGAAGTTACAGTTGATAATTTAGTTGTTTGTCATTGTGATGTGAATCATAACAATTGGCTGTTAAGTGAATCGGATGAATTATACTTGATCGATTGGGACGGAGCGATGATAGCTGATCCAGCTCTTGATCTTGGAATGCTTCTCTATAGCTATATTCCTTACGAAAAATGGGAAGAATGGCTTGAAATTTATGGGGAAACACTCGATGATGACTTAGAAAGAAGAATGCATTGGTATGTTTTGGCACAAACGATAAGCTCTTTTTTCTGGTATAAAGAAAAAGGACAGTCTAAAGAGACCGCCCATTTTGCAGAAAGTATTAAGAAACTTGCGGGTTCCATCTAACTCTGACATTATATAAGATCATCTGACACTATTTCCTAGGGAATAGTGTCTTAATATGGATGATGCGTTTGAATCGTGTTGATCCATGATTCTAAATGTGGGCGATGATTCGTAATATGCTCTTCTAAATGCTGGTGTGAAAAGCCGGTGTGACTATATTCATTAATGTTGGACAAGATATTCCTTACTTCTTCATGAACAGCGCCGTTCTCCAATAAATGTGCAGCAAGACGTTCTAATTGAGCACATTCGGATGGTGAACCAGCACAATCGGTGTAATGGTCTTGAAGAAGATCTCTGATGATATGCAATTGATCGTTGTGATTTAATGGCATTTTCGCTGCACATCCTTTCATTGCATAGCTTATGGATTATGCTAAAAAAATATCCTTCGTTCAATATATGAAAGTAAACGAAATTGTATATAAAAGTGAAAAAAGTGGGGAGAAAATATGCGTCAACGATTTAAGCCTTGGGCTAAAGACAAATTAATTGAAAATCCTAAATATGTTTCAGTCGAACCAGAAAAGATGAAAGGGAAGTGGCATTCTTTTTTTGGCAACGATAACCCGATTCATATTGAAGTTGGAACAGGTAAAGGACAATTTATTAATGGGATGGGTAAACAAAATCCTTCAATAAATTATTTAGGCATGGAGCTTTATGATAGCATCATCATTACCGCGCTAGACCGTATACTTGAAGACGAAAAACCGAACGTTAAACTGATTAGAGCAGATGCTTCACATTTACTTGATTATTTTGAGCCAGGAGAAATTGAACGTGTTTATCTTAATTTTTCAGATCCATGGCCAAAATCTAAACATGCAAAAAGAAGATTAACTCATGAAAGTTTTCTTAAGAGATATGAGACGGTATTAAAAAAGCCAGGTGAAATTCATTTCAAGACTGATAATCAAGGGTTGTTTGAATATTCACTTCATAGTATGTCAACTTACGGTATGTTCTTCAATCTGGTAAGTCTTGATCTTCATAAGAGTGATATGGAAGATAACATCATGACTGAATATGAAGAGAAATTCTCTGAAAAAGGATTTAGAATCTACCGCATGGAAGCACAATTTCGTTCATAAAAACCCAAGCATATGCTTGGGTTTTTTCTTTTCATACGATCTCTGTTTCTTATGATACACTTGTATGGAGATCGGAATAGAAAGGAGAAAGAATATGGATCAGTGGAAAATCGGAAAGAAGACTCTGACCTGGTTGGACGGCGGGGTTACACATATGGACGGCGGTGCAATGTTTGGAGTCGTGCCAAAGCCCTTGTGGGAAAGAAAATACCCTGTTAACGACAATAATCAGATCGAACTGAGAACAGAGCCTATTCTTGTTCAAGGGTATGAAGGAAAGAACATATTGATCGAGTCTGGAATCGGTTTTGGGAAATTAACAGATAAACAAAAAAGAAACTATGGCGTTACCGAAGAGTCGCTTATTGAAAAAAGTTTGGAAAAAGAAGGTTTAACAACTGCTGATATTGATATTATTCTCATGACTCATATGCACTTTGATCATGCCTCTGGATTGACGAGATGGGAAGATGATCAGTTAGTACCTGTTTTTGAAAACGCTGTTATTTACACTTCTGAAACTGAATGGAATGAGCTGAAAAATCCAAATATCAGGTCTCAGAATACATATTGGAAAGAAAATTGGGAACCTATTCAAGAACAAGTAAAGACGTTTAAAGAAGAGATAGAAGTTATGAAAGGTATTAGAATGGTTCATACAGGAGGCCATAGTGATGGGCATTCACTGATCGAGCTTACAACAGAGAATGGCGAAAAAATCTATCACATCGGTGATATCATGCCTACTCATGCACATCATAATCCATTATGGGTGCTGGCTTATGATGATTATCCTATGACTTCGATCTCTCAAAAACAAAAATGGATTAAGCCTGACACATGGTATTTCTTTTATCATGATTGTATTTATCGTGCTGTTAAGTGGGATGAGAATGGTGAAATGTTAGAAAGAGTACCACGCTCACCGAAAATGTAGAAAAACCGTCACATATTTTCCATTTTCAAGTGAATGTCGAAATCGACAGGATATGTTAAAATATGAGAGGCATGTAATGATGAACTTTATTTATATCTTAAGAGTGAAATGAGAGGGGATTTAAAATGAAAAAACAGTTAGTTGCCATTTTTACCGTTCTAGCACTGTTTTTATCCATTGGTACTTCTGCATCTGCAGAGCAAGCTACAGATGAAATGAAAAAGACCATTGAAAAGGGAATTGAAAGTAAGCACAAAGACTTAAAAAAGGGTTCACTCACATTAACAGACATTGAGACTTATCCAAACCAAGATTCGAAATTAGACGCATCTGAAGTAACAGTTGCTATTGCTAACTATGACACGGTAAGAGACAATATCTTTTACTTCGATCACACAGAAGTTGTGTTTTATGATGCTGACAAAAATGAACTTTTAGCTGAGGCTGCTGTAGCTAGGGCAAACTCTCAAATTAAAGATTATAAAAAAGCACACGAGTCAGACCTCGGAACACATATGGACTGGATCGTTGTTACTGCACTATTATTCGTTCTGATCCTTGTTCCTTTATTCATCTTAGCGGTTTGGGAGAAGCGTCAATATCTTACTACGAAATTTAAGATCGACAACAACCTTTACGACCAAACTAACCTATATCGATAATCTTCATAGAAAAGCCCTTAGGATACTTTCCTAAGGGCTTTTTTTACTTATGTTCTTTTCTTAACGCTCCTTTTCTTTAACTCCTTTCACCTTTGAAAGTTGATTGGAGTGGAAAGCGAGCAGCCTGAATCAGAAATCAACACTTACAATATCTAAAAAAACAGCCATTATTTTTGTATGAGCTCCAATAGACTTCCTGTTGAAGCATCTATTAAAAATTCAAAATGAGAAGTTTCTGTTCCGGGTGATGAGTTTGAAAAACCACCTTTATAAACAGAGTATGGAAGGCCATGAACGTTCTTTTCTTCTGCTTTAACCATGATCCAGGCTCCAGAGATTCTGTAATGTTCACTTGCTTTTTCTTTCAATTGTTTTAACGCTTTTTCGGGTGTGATGGTCTCTGTCTGCTTTTTTGTAACAACATAACCGATTGCAGCACCTGTCAGGCCTGCTAGAATCAGGTTTCTCCAATTCATTCGTATTCCCACCTTATGTAAGTTCATTTTCAAATCGTATTGGTTCTTCTTAAACAGTATAACAAAGAAAAGCCTTCTTTTTCTTGTGCTTTTTTGATAAGATACTCTTGATAAAGATGGAGGGTTCGAAATTCCCACCCCTCTTAAAACAAAACTAGGGAGCGTGAAGAATGAACATTTACACTCTCTGCGTTTTTAGCAGAGTTTTTTTGTTTTCGTGCTCCACTTGAAAGGATGAACAGGAATGACTTATAAAATTCCAACAGATGTTCAAATACTTGGTCGTGACATTAAGAGCGAGCAATTAAAGTACCATAATAAGAGAGTTGCTGTATGCAAAGAGTTTACGTTTGATGCAGCACATCATCTGCATTGCTATGATGGAAAATGTAAGAATCTCCACGGTCACACATACAAACTCGTAATCACAATGAGTGGCTTTGTGAATTCAATCGGCATTGCCGTTGATTTTGGAGAGATCAAAGAGATTTTTAAATCAGCTATAGACAGCAAATTAGATCATCAATACTTAAATGAAGTTCTTCCTCCGATGAATACAACTGCTGAGAATATGATCGTTTGGATTTGGGAACAAATTGATCTTCAACTGAACGATAGAGGGCTAAGTGATCAAGGTCACAGGATAGAAGAACTTAAATTATATGAGACACCTACTAGCTATGCTGTAATGAAAAGAGAATGGATGGTGGAGAATGATGTTTGATCTGCCGTCTAGAGACATTTGGAAGCACTGGAAAGTTCCTATGGTCGAAATCTTTGAAACAGTAGAAGGTGAAGGACTACAAGCTGGGTATCCAACGGTTTTTGTACGTGTTTTTCATTGCAATCTTCGCTGTACGTGGTGTGATACAACATACAGTTATGCACCTGCTAAACCAGAATTTGAAGCTACAATAGAAGAGATCGTGAATACGATTAAGTCGTTTCGATCGCAACGAATCTGTTTTACTGGTGGAGAACCTTTAATCCACCGAGAAAAATCAGCTGCCTTGCTTTTAGCGATGGCTGACTTAGAACATATTGTAGATATCCACATTGAAACGAACGGGGCTATCGATTTACAGCCGTTTGAGCAATTACGCAACTCTCACCATGATTTACAAAAAAAGATGAGATTCGTAATGGACTACAAGCTCCCAGCCTCTGGTGAGATGGACAGAATGCACATGGATAACTTCAAAGAGCTTCAGCATCAAGACGAGATCAAATTCGTTGTTGGATCAGTGAACGATTTTGAGATAACGAAACAAGTGGTCTCTGAACATTACAGAAATGGTCAGATCTCTGTAAGCCCTGTTTGGGAAAGCATGCCTCCAAGGCGTCTTGTTGAACTTCTATTAGAGAATCCACTCCCAAATGCAAAGCTCAGTCTTCAGCTTCATAAAGTGATCTGGCATCCAGAAGAGAGAGGGGTTTAACCATGAACAAAAAAGCGGTTATAGTTTTAAGTGGAGGACTTGATAGCACAACTTGCATGGGGATCGCAAAAGCGGAAGGATATGACTTGTACCCGATTACTTTTCACTATGGACAACGCCATAATCGAGAAGTTGAACAAGCGATCGAAGTCGGCAAGCACTATGGTGTAGCAGACCATAGAATTGTAGACCTTACCTTTTTAAAAGATATAGGTGGAAGTGCACTAACTGATGAAAAGGTAGAAGTTCCAACTGAGGCAGAAGAAGGTATTCCTGTAACTTACGTACCTGCTAGAAACATGATTTTCTTATCGCTCGCAAGCGCTTATGCAGAAGTAATCGGAGCTACAGCCGTTTACACAGGCGTTTCGGCGGTTGATTATAGCGGCTATCCAGATTGCCGTCCTGAATTCATTCAGAGCATGGAGGAAACGATCAATCTAGCAACAAAAGCGGGTGTGACAGGGAAAAACATTTCCGTAGAAACACCATTGATCTCTCTGTCTAAAAAGGAGACGATTGAAAAAGGTCTTTCTCTTGAAGTACCATATGATCTAACAACTTCTTGCTACAATGGAAAAGAAGCAGCTTGCGGACAATGTGATAGCTGTGTTTTACGTTTAAAAGGTTTTAAAGAAGCTGGAGCAGTCGATCCGATCACTTACGAAATCTAGAACGTTTATAAGTATAGAAAACCCCTTCTTATTAGGTGTACAATAAAACTGTACATGTGACTAATTAGAAGGGGTTGTTTTTATATGAATAAAGAAACACTCGACTTGTTTAAAACATTGACTGAATTGCCTGGTGCTCCAGGTTTTGAAAGAGATGTTCGTAAGTTTGTCCGTAAAGAGATCGAACCTGTATCAGATGAAATTATTCAAGATGGTCTTGGCAGCATCTTTGGTGTAAAAAAAGGAAACGGTCCAAAGATTATGGTAGCGGGGCACATGGATGAAGTCGGTTTCATGGTTACAAAGGTTACGAAGAACGGTATGCTTAAATTTCAAGAGTTGGGTGGCTGGTGGAGCCAAGTGCTGTTAGCTCAACGCGTAAATATTTACACAGATAAAGGTGATGTTATAACAGGTATTATCGGCTCGACTCCACCTCATCTTCTTTCCGAGGATCAGCGTAACAGACCGATGGGTATTAAGAATATGTACATAGATATTGGCGCAGATAACGATCAAGAAGTTCATAACCTGGGTGTAAGGCCGGGGCAGCAAATCGTTCCGATCTGTCCTTTTACACCGATGGCCAATCCGAAGAAAATCATGGCGAAAGCATGGGACAATCGATACGGTGTCGGTTTAGCGATTGAATTATTAAAAGAATTAAAGGATGAAACGTTACCTAACGAATTGTATAGTGGTGCTACTGTTCAAGAAGAAGTTGGACTGAGAGGTTCAAAAACGGCAGCGAACTTGATTCAACCTGACCTGTTTTTTGCATTAGACGCAAGTCCGGCGAATGA
This sequence comes from Fictibacillus sp. 18YEL24, assembly GCF_015903855.1. Lineage (GTDB taxonomy): Bacteria > Bacillota > Bacilli > Bacillales > Fictibacillaceae > Fictibacillus > Fictibacillus phosphorivorans_C. The sequence goes on along the minus strand of NZ_JACZDT010000005.1, from coordinate 217,482 downwards.
CATGATGGGGGATAAAAGTGAATTTGGACAACTTGGAAAAGGTGCGTTGTTAAGAATTCTAGATAGAACGATGGTAACTCACCGTGGTATGAGAGAATATATCTTAGATACAGCTGAAACGCATAAAATTCCCTACCAGTATTTCATTTCACAAGGTGGAACAGATGCAGGAAGTGTACATGTCTCCGGAAATGGTGTGCCTTCTGCAGTAATAGGGATCTGTTCTCGTTATATTCACACGCATGCTTCTATGATACATGTAGATGATTATGCTGCCGCAAAAGAATTGCTAATAAGACTTGTTAAAACAGCAGATGAATCCACATTAAGAACGATTTTAGAAAACAGCTGAGGATGAGCGTGTGATGAAAATTGGAATTGGATCATCTAATCCTGCAAAAATAAAAGCAGCTCAGCCGTTTATAGAGTACTTTCAGGAATCTGAACTCGTTTCCTACTCTTCTGATTCATTGGTTTCGGCCCAGCCTTTTTCTGATGAGGAAACCAAGATCGGTGCTATCAACCGTGCGAAAGATTGTGTAAAGCAAGGGGCAGACATAGGTATTGGGTTTGAAGGCGGTGTTATGGAGCTTGAAGATGGGATGTATTTATGTAACTGGGGAGCGGTGGCAGACCAAGAGGGAAACGTTCTTTCAGCTGCAGGAGCTCGTATTTTGTTGCCTTCATTGATCGTAACAGGTCTTAAGCAGGGGAAGGAACTTGGAACATTGATGGGTGAGTTAACAAGAGACCCTGAGATCAGAAAAAAGGATGGAGCGATAGGTGTCTTTACCAGTGGTATGCTGTCTCGAAGTGAGATGTTCTTGCATATTTCCACGATCCTTTTAGGGCAATATATATACAGTATGAACAAATAAAAATTTAAAAACGCGATGCAATTACGGAGTATATATTTTAACAAGAAGGTTGTTAGTAAGGTTTGTATACCTTACCTAACAGCCTTTTTTGTATGAATAAAAATAATCAGGGGAAATTAGAAACAAAAACGTTAGGCGGATTTTAACTTTGAACTCATATTCAAAAAGAGTACTGATCTTGTTTGTTATCCTCATCGCTTTGTGTGTTGGTTGGGTCTTATATGAAGTCTCACCTCCTGAAGGAACAGCAGAGAAGGCTTTTGTTATAAAAGAAAACAGTGATTTTAAAACGATATCCGAGCATTTAAGAGAAAAAGAATTTATTAAAAGCCCATTTTTATTTACCGTTTATGCAACGATTACAGGAAAGAAAAGTAAAGTTGTAGCAGGAGAACATACAATTAAACAAGGAAAAGGGTATAAAAAGATTCTGCAAGATCTGTTTACTTTGGAAAATGAAACAGAAGCCATCGAAGTGATCATTCCAGAAGGTTTGACAGTTATAGAGATTGCAGTTCGATTAAACAAAACTGGAATTGTGGATAAAAATCAATTTCTTGAAGCAGCAAAGTCGTGGGATACATTAACTGATAATCAACAAGAACAATTAGGAATAAATAAGAAAGTAAAGAAATCCAATACAAAATTTGCTGTGGAAGGCCTTCTTTTTCCAGACACTTATTATTTTGAGAAGAAAATGAGAGCGGATGAAGTTATTCATCAAATGACGGAAAGAATGGTCGAAGAAACGAAAGGTTTAACAATTCATACAAACCAAACTTCTTATGAAATGATCACGTTGGCTTCTATTATTGAGAAGGAAGCTTTATTAAACGAAGAGAAACGTAGAATTGCTGGTGTTTTTGTCAATCGTTTAAAAGAAGGTAAGAAGCTGCAATCATGTTCCACCGTTCAATACTTGCTTGAAAAGCCTAAAGCAACCCTGAAAAGAAGAGACCTCAAAATTCAAAGTCCGTATAATACCTATATTAATAAGGGTTTGCCGCCAGGACCGATTTCAAGTCCGGATCTTCCCTCATTAAAAGCTGCGGCAGATCCTGAAGAACACGACTATTTTTACTTTGTTGCAAAACAGGACGGTACATGGAGTCATTTCTTTTCCAATACGTATAAAGAACATAGAAAATATACTCAATTGAGTGGAAATTATTAAACCCGGTGAGTGATCACCGGGTTTTAAAATTTAATCTTTTTTAGTTTCACGATCTAAAGAATGAACAAACTCCGTATCATTCTCTATTTCCTCTATGTCAACATGGTGATCAGGAGTTACTTCTGTCTCTGCTTCAATTTCTTCTCTGTAATCATCGTCTTGAGCTATAAACTCTTCTGCATCACTATCATCAACTGTTGCTGCTGCTTCATGGTAAGTATCGATAAATCCTACCTCTTCATCAGCGATTAGAGATTCTCTTTCACCTAAAGAAAATTGATCTACCTCTTCTTGCAATGTGAGTGCAATTTCTTGCAGTTCTGTTGCAGCAATGTTCACTTGGTGGATGGCTTCTTTTTGGTGAATGCTTGAAGCGCTAACTTGTTCACTCGTAGCAACAGATTCTTCTGATATCGCACTTACTTCAAAGAGCTTTTCAGATAAGTTTTCATTAGCGGATTCAACCCGGCCGATCGCACTTTTTACTTGAGAGATTCTTCCGTTAATCTGAGATACATTTTGAATGATACTTGAGAACGCTTTTTCTGTCTGTTGAACAGATTCAACTTGATCAACACGATATTGTTCAAAGCGCACCGTTTCTTTTGATAAAAGTTCCATCTGATTCGTCATCGACTTAACAAGTTGCTGAATTCTTAGCGCTTCGTTCTTAGAACGTTCTGCAAGCTTTCTTACTTCACTGGCAACGACCGAAAAGCCTCTGCCGGCTTCACCAGCTCTTGCGGATTCTATGGCTGCATTAAGTGCAAGAAGATCTGTACTTCCAGCTATCTCTTGAATCGTTTCAACAATGGAATTAATCTGTTTGGATTGATTACTCGCATCTTGAATTTCTGAGATGAGACTTTGAGCTAATTCTAAAAAGTTCTCAGAATGGGTATTTAGTTGATGAACGATACTCGATCCGGCTTTTCCATCGTTCTCGGCTTGAATAGCATCTGAAGCGATCTCATCACTGATCGAAGCCGTTTCTTTAATATATCCGGTCACATCAGACAGGAGAAGAGTACATTCTTGCAAATGATCAGCTTGACTTTGAGCCCCTGTTGCTACTTGTGAGATCGCTTCTGTCACTTCATCACTCTGTGCGGTAGTCTCTTCTGATACAGCTGCTAAATTTTGAGATGAACTCGTAAGTTTCTCGGCTGCATCTCTCACTTCGTTCATTGATTTTTGCATTTTTTCAGCCATACGATTGAAAGTTTGAGCTAGTTCTCCCATTTCATCCTTAGAATTAGTCTCTACGCGGTAAGACAGATCACCATCACCAATAATGGAAGCACCTTCTTTTAGAACCGAGATAGAAGATTGTATAGAGCGTAATAGCCAAACACCGATCACACTTAGTATTGATAAGATTACGATACTTAATCCTATTAAACTAATCGTTAGCCAGAACTTTACTGATTTTTGACTTTTTATCAGTTCTGCGTTTTCTTTCTGTAATTTGCTCTCTGCATCTTTTGTTGATTGATCTACAACATTTGCGATCTTTTCAAAAGTTGAAATATCATCCCCGATTTTTTTTGTGATCGTTTGGATCGTATCTGCAGAGGTTGTATATTTTAATAAGTTTGATTTAAAAGTAGACAACTGATCGGCTGGCAAATTTTTTTCATCCAACATTCGATCAAACGTTTGAGCACTTTCTTTAAAGTTTTCAACAGTCGTACTGTCATATTTTATATGTACTTCTTTTTCATACGTTTGCATCTGTAACAATGTGATCAATAATGCTTGGTCGTTCATCGCTTTTACAGAAGCATAAAAGTTGTTAGATGTCTCTGTCATCATCTGTTTTAACGCATTAAGTTGAGTAGTAAGACTTGTGGCTGAATTAAATGATGTTTGATAAGCAGACAAGTCTTTTTCTATTCCTTTTAAAGAAGAACTATTCGTTTCTTTTGCTACTTTACTTGTTTCCTTTTGCAAGTCACTTAATGAAGTTAGCACCTTTTCTTTTGCCTCTGTGCTAGGATCTCTTAAATACTCTTGTTCAAGTTTACGCACTTCATTAAATTTACTCTGAATATCATTACTAGAACGTAATGTTAGTTGTACTGAATCTCTTTCTTCTTCCATTTGGGTGTTCTGCCATAAAAATAATCCAATAAATGCAAGTAATAGTACCATTCCGGCTAAACTGATGAAAAGCATCAGTCGCACTCTTCTTCGTATCGACAAGTTCATATGAATTCCCCCCTGCCATTTTATCGGTCTTTTTTGAATTATTTTAAGTTTCGAAGTAAAAAGAATTGTTTGTAAAACCAATTAACTTTACACCTGTCTTTACATGGGTTTAAAACAAGTTATAATGTTTGAGGGACATGTTTAACAGATTAGCTAAAGGAGTCATTTTAAATGAGGGATTTTCTAAATAAAAAAGGGGTAAGTCTTTCACCCAAAACGTATTTTATTACGGGGTTTCAATATTTTGCACTAGGATTGATGGCTTCGCTTATTATAGGATTGATACTTAAGACGATCGGTGAGCAACTCTCGCTGCCATTCTTTACAGATATGGGACAATTAGCGATGACTTTAATGGGTCCAGTGATTGGTACGGCTGTGGCGTACGGTTTAAAGGCGCCTCCACTCGTCATATTTTCAGCGGGTATAGCGGGGGCAGCAGGAGCCGATCTTGGGAGTGTAGCTGGATGTTATGTCGCGTCGTTAATAGCTGTAGAAGTAGGAAAGTTAGTATCTGAAGAAACAAAGTTTGATATTTTAATTACTCCTGCAGTTACCATTTTTACAGGTTTTACGATTGCTACATTTATTGGGCCGGGAATCGATCAATTCATGAAGGCGTTTGGCCAACTCGTTATGTGGTCGACTGATCAGCGTCCTCTAATTATGGGGATCTTAGTAGCTATATTGCTCGGATTTGCATTGACAGGTCCGATTTCATCAGCAGCAATAGCAATGATGCTTGGTCTTGAGGGGCTAGCGGCTGGTGCAGCAACGATTGGTTGTGCGGCACAAATGATTGGGTTTGCCACAAGTTCATACCGGGAAAATGGATTCGGAGGCTGGCTTACCCAAGGAATCGGAACATCAAAACTACAGTTTCCTAATGTCGTGAGAAATCCGTATATTTTAATACCACCAACGGTTGCGGGAATCTTATTAGCTCCCATCGGAACACTTTATTTTCAGATGGAGAATATTCCAGCAGGAGCAGGGATGGGTACAAGTGGTCTAGTAGGGCAAATTATGACGCTCAGGACGATGGGCTTTACCTTTGAAACGTTTCTTGCTATATTTATTTTGCATTTTATAGGTCCAATTATCATTAGTCTGATACTTTCAGAATGGTTAAGAAAAAAAGGATATATTAAATTCGGCGATATGAAGCTGAATCAATAAGGAGACGATCATAATGGAAAACATGAAATCGATCGAACAATTTAAAGAAGTAATTAAAAAGGACGTTACGATAGCTGTTTTTTCTGCAGATTGGTGCCCAGACTGTGTAGTAATCAAACCAATCTTGCCTGAAATCGAAGAAGAATATGCTAACTTTCAATTTGTATACGTAGATCGTGACGAACTGATCGAACTTTGTCAGGAGTTTGATATTTTTGGAATCCCTAGCTTCCTAGCATTCAAAGACGGCGAAGAGATCGGCCGTTATGTCAATAAAGAGAGAAAAACAAAAGAGCAGATTGTTGCCTTTTTAGAAGAGCTTAACATTCCTTCAAAATAGGTCAAAAGAGTATGCTATAATAACAAAAAATGATTTTTTTACGTGAAGGGAAGTTTTTTTGATGGCTAAAGTTGAAGTAAATCACAGCAAATATGAAGGTATTCGTTTTGACATCCAAGATGAGAACGTAATCCTTGTTGATATATTAGAAACCATTCCTTATGAGTATGTAGGAAAAGATACAATGGTAACTATTCCTACTACTGAATTCACATCTGTATGTCCTTGGTCAGGTCTACCTGACTTTGCTGATATTATCATCAGCTATATTCCAAATGAAGATCTTGTAGAAATGAAGTCTTTAAAGTATTACCTCACTTCATATCGTAACGTTGGAATCTACCAAGAGCATGCTACAAATCGTATTTTGGAAGATCTAGTAAAATTACTTAAGCCAAAGTACATTAAAGTAGTTGGAAACTGGAACGCCCGTGGCGGACTAGGAACAGAAGTAGTAGTAGAATATAAAGAAGAGAACAGCAAGTAAGTGAACAAAAACCTCCATTAGGAGGTTTTTCACGTTACGTGTAACCCGTTGTTTAGGAAAGGAGGATTCATAGATGAGCAGTACCATTAAACTAAAGAAAACTCTACAAGAGAAATTGATGAGTCCAACCCGAGAATTTTCATACGATAGAGAAGAGGAAACGCTTCGGATTACAAATAAGGAAACAGGTAAAGGTGTAACCTTATCACTTGGTGGGCTTAGTGCGCGCTGGTCAAAAGAAAAAGATGAGCTTATTGATAAACTGGTGTATTACGTAGAAGAAGGATTGAATGCCGCTTCTCATGAAGGAGAGCTTTCAAATACTTTATCACGCATCTTTCCAGTTATTCGTTCTGCATCCTTTCCTATGGAAACGTCAGATGGAGAAGAACTTTTTTATCAAGAGCACACAGCAGAGACAAGGATATATTATGCTTTAGACCTAGGCAAAACCTATAAGCTTCTTACGAATAATAAGATGAGGGAGTTAAAGGTTGAAGAGTCTCAAATACTTGATTCGGCAAAGTTCAATGTAAAACGTTTATCAACAGATCATAAAGAAGATCAAGTTGCTGGAAATACGTTCTTCTTTTTAAACCATAACGATGGATACGATGCGAGCAGAATTCTAAACATTGCTTTCTTAGAAGAGATGAAGAAGAAAATCTCTGGAGAAATGGCAGTAGCTATACCACATCAGGATGTGTTGATCGTTGCAGATATAAAGAATAAGCAAGGATACGATATCTTGGCTCAGATGGCGATGCAATTTTTTATGAACGGACGAGTGCCGATCACAGCTTTACCGTTTATGTATGACAACAAAGAGTTAGAACCTGTCTTTATTTTAGCCAAGAATAGACCAATAGAAGAAGAAACAACAGATTGATTGATAATAAAAGCCGCTAGATCATCTAGTGGTTTTTATTTCTTATCTTTTAACATGCATGTGCTATAGATGAATATTTATACTATTGTTTCTCTTCTATTTTCGCTACAATAAAGAAACAACCAACAGAAATAGGTGAGAAGATGAGTTGGATAAAAAAATTAATGAACACGTTTTTTGACGATGAAAATGAAGATGATTCCTTCTATGAGGAAGAGAGAACTAAAAGCCAGGAGCCTGTAAAAAAACAGCAATCGACTGAAAAAATGGAAAATAATCCGAGGACTAAACCAGCTCCTTTTGTAAGCAATGGAAGAAAACCGTCTCCATCAAATATTCAGCATCCTGCGAAAATGCTGCACAAGTATCCCGAGAATGCACCATTTCGTTTTCCTGTGATCCCTGATGAAAAAACGGTAAAACCAACTGCACAAAGACATACATATCAGCAGAAAGAGACACACTCGTATAAAGATCCTGTTAGGGATGAAAAGTCATACAGAGAAGAACGTCCTGTTCGTGAGCAACGTACTCATCAAAATGAGAATAAAAGACCTAAAGGGAAGTCTTCAGGCTTTAACCAAGAACCAAAACGGCAAGCTTTCAAAGCTTCAAACGTTCCTTCACCTGTTTACGGATACGAAAGAAGAAATAACAAAAGTGATGCACAGATTAAGCCGGAACAAAAGGAAGCGACTCCTGAGGTGAAATCAAGGTTTACACCAACAGATGTTCCATCCCCTGTTTACGGATATGGAAAGAGAAAGCCTGAAGGTATTTTATTCATCGGCAGAGATATACCTGAAAAGGATTCTGTGACTGAAGAACTTTTAAAGTCTGTTGAAGAAGTTTTACCTGCTGCAACAACAGAAAGTTCAACGATTTCTCAAGAGCAAGAGATTGTAAGTGAGGCTTCTCATATTCAGAAGGCAAACAATAGCATCGTTGATCAAAGCCAAATACAAGTCGTAGAAGAAGTAATAGATACTAATCCGGATTTAGTAGATGAAGAACAGCCTATTAATTCTCTTGAAATGATAGTTGAGCCCGATATTGTCTATGTGTCAGAGGAGAATCACGAGGTTCACAATTTGAGTGTGGAGAAACAAAACCAAATCAGTGAACCTGTTGATGTGTCTGAAGTTGCTGAAAAAGGCACGGAAAGACCTGAGACACAGCCTGTTCAAGAGATAACTCCTAGTATAGTACAAGAAAAGCAAGAGCAAGAAAATGCAGTTAATGAACAAACACAGCCGAAGAAAGAAACCCCAAAAAGTGGCGGGCAATTCGTTCCTTTTAATGTGTTGATGCTAAAAAAGGACAGGAAGTCATTAACACGTCCTGTTTCAAAACCAGAAATTCAAAGGTCAGAGGGCAGACAAGCAACAAGAACTGAGTTAAACATCCATCAAAGAACTGAAGCTGTAAATAACCAGTTGTTTGTACCTTTGTCATTATTAAATAAAGCTAAGGTTTCACTCGAAGATGATGATCTTTGGTTAAACGAACAAAAGAACACACTTCAGTCAACACTGGATAACTTTAATGTGAATGCAAAAGTAGTTCACATGACAAAAGGTCCTGCCGTAACAAGGTTTGAAGTTCAACCTGCTCCAGGCGTTAAGGTAAACAAGATCACTAACCTTACAGATGATATAAAACTTAGTCTGGCTGCTCGTGACATAAGAATTGAAGCGCCGATTCCTGGAAAGAATGCAATTGGCATAGAAGTTCCGAACCAGCATAGCAGAGCGGTTTATTTACGTGAGATCATTGAAGATGATGTGTTTAAGGATTCAGCATCTTCCTTAACTGTGGCTCTCGGATTAGATATTTCAGGGGCACCTGTAGTGACCGATCTTCAAAAGATGCCTCACGGACTAATAGCAGGAGCGACAGGATCAGGAAAGAGCGTTTGTATCAACTCTATACTTGTGAGCTTGCTGTATAAAGCAAAGCCGGAAGATGTGAGATTGTTGCTTGTCGATCCTAAGATGGTCGAGCTTGCACCATACAATCACATTCCGCACCTAGTGACCCCTGTTATCACAGATGCAAAAGAAGCTACGGCTGCTTTAAAATGGGCGGTCGAAGAAATGGAACGTCGTTACGAAGAGTTTGCAAAAACAGGCGTACGAGAGATAAAGCGTTACAATCAAAAGATGGAAGAAGAGCAGCATTATAAAAACAAGATGCCGTATATTGTTGTAGTAATTGATGAGTTGGCTGACCTGATGATGGTTTCACCGCAAGAAGTTGAAGAAGCGATCTGCCGAATTGCTCAGAAAGCAAGAGCATGTGGTATCCATCTTCTACTTGCGACACAGCGGCCATCAGTAGATGTTATCACAGGACTGATCAAAGCCAATGTGCCAACTCGTACAGCATTCGCAGTTTCGTCCGCGATCGATTCACGGACCATTCTAGATATGAGTGGTGCAGAACGATTATTAGGACGAGGCGATATGCTCTTTATGGAGAATGGCTCGAACAAAGCGGTGCGTATTCAAGGAACGTTCGTATCTGATGAAGAAATTGAAGAAGTAACACGATACGTAAAAGAAGAGTATCAAACAGAGTATCTTTTTACTCGTGAAGAACTGATTCAGCATCAGCAAACAACAGAAGTAGAAGACGAACTTTTTGAAGAAGCTTGTTATTATGTTATTGAAGTAGGTGCAGCATCCTCTTCTAGCTTGCAGCGAAGATTTAGAATTGGTTACAACCGTGCCGCAAGATTAGTAGACATGATGGAAAGCTTCGGCCTCGTCTCTGAAACGATGGGAAGTAAACCAAGACATGTTCTTCTTACACAAGAAGAACTAGAGAATCGATTATATAGCGGTGTTGAGTAATAAGTTTATAGGAAAGAGCTGATTGTGGGGCACGCCTTACATCGGCTCTTTCTTTTTATAAGCAGATTGGCTTAGTCTGCAATTTAACAGAAAGTAAGGATATCGGCAAAAATAAAATTATATCGGCAAGAAACAGATTTTATCGGCAAGAAAAAGCTTTTTATCGGCAAGTTTCCGATTATATCAGCAAATTTGACATATTATTAATTTTTTTACGCTTTCTCGATAAGAACCGCAGTTAACTATCAAATGATTTTCTTGAGTTATTGTGCCTTGTTCGCTATTATAGTGTGGGGAATAGTTCCCTTTCTTTTATACCTTGGAATAAGTCATGAGGAGTAAATTAATGAAAGAGATAGAATTAAAGCTGCAAGGAAAAATCAAGCGGCTCACGAATAAAACATTTAAATTCGATGAACGGATCAGAGAAGGTTGGTTCTCTGCTGTTTATTTTCTTAAAACATGTGAGATTGTAGAATCATTCAAACCAGATAATATCGTAACCATGCAGTTCTTTCAAAAGAGTGACGCCGTCTTGTGCGGTTCGGATGAAGCGATCGCTCTTATCAAAACGTTTGCTAAGGATGTAGATTCTTTAGAGATTCATTCTTTAAAAGATGGAGATAAGATTTCTCCGTTTGAAACAGTGTTGACGATCAAGGGCCCTTATCAAAACTTTGGTTTCTTAGAAGGAATGATCGATGGAATTCTAGCCAGAAGAACGTCCGTTGCAACGAATGTTTATAATGTTGTTAAAGCTGCTAGTAAATCTGGTGTTCAGAAGCCGGTCATCTTTATGGGAGACCGTGACGATCATTTTGCACAGCAAGCCGGAGATGGTTATGCATCATATATTGGTGGTTCAACCGCTCAAGCTACGCATGCGATGAATGAATGGTGGGGTAAAAAAGGGATGGGCACGATGCCACATGCTCTCATTCAAATCTTTAATGGCGATATTGTAGAAGCTACGAAAGCTTATCACGCAAAATACCCTGAAGACGATCTTATCTCACTTGTTGACTATAACAACGATGTGATTACAGATGCTTTAAAAGTAGCAAGAGAGTTTGGAGAGACATTAAAAGGGGTAAGGGTTGATACCTCACGAACGATGGTCGATCAATATTTCTTTAGAAACCCTGATGTACTAGGTTCGTTTGATCCGAGGGGTGTGAATCCAGAACTGATCTTTGCACTTCGAAAAGCGCTGGATGAAGAAGGCTTCCAACATGTTAAAATCGTTGTCAGCGGTGGATTTAAAAAAGAAAGAATCGAGCAGTTTGAAGAACAAAAAGTACCCGTAGATATTTATGGGGTAGGCAGCAATCTATTAAAGATCAATATTGGGTTTACCGGTGATAACGTTATGATGAATGAACAGCATCAAGCAAAAGCAGGAAGAATCTATCGCCATAATCCAAGACTAGAGCTAGTGGAATAACTGCTATTATTATTTTGGAGAAGTTGGGAAAAATAGATAAAAAGCTCTATTAGACTTTTATCATTTGTCTATCATGGTGAACGGACAACAACTTTGCTATAATGATTCAAGTATTCCGAATCAAGCCTGACTGTGCATAAATAACCGTTTCAAACAGCAGGCATATAATAATACAAATAGGCCTTTTAGAAGGTGTTCTTTTTGTGGAGGGCTATACATGACAAAATACCATTTTATTGGAATTAAAGGGACAGGAATGAGCCCGTTGGCACAAATTCTTCATGACAATGGTCATGATGTTCAAGGTTCTGATATTGAACAATTCATCTTTACTCAGACAGCACTTGAAGAAAAAAACATCCCGGTGTTACCGTTTGACAAGAACAACGTTGAAGAGGGTCAAACGATTATCGCAGGTAATGCTTTTGGCGAACAGCATGAAGAGATTCAAGCTGCAAATGAGAAAAATATTCCTATTCATAGATATCACCATTTCCTTGGAGAGTATCTATCTAACTTTACATCGATTGCAGTGACAGGATCACACGGAAAAACGTCAACAACAGGTTTATTAGCTCATGTTGTTGGTGCTGCTAAACCTACTTCTTATCTAATCGGTGATGGAACAGGTAAAGGTAGCAAGGGAAGTGAATACTTCGTGTTTGAAGCATGTGAGTATCGCAGACATTTCTTATCTTATAATCCGGACTACGCGATTATCACAAACATTGATTTTGATCATCCTGATTATTTTTCTGATTTAAAAGATGTAATCAGTGCATTCCAAGCGATGGCGATGCAGGTGAAAAAGGCGATCATCGCATGTGGTGATGATGCAAACCTTCAAGAGATTCATGCACAAGTGCCCGTCGTATTCTATGGCTTTGGCGATCATAATGATTTCCAAGCTAAGAATGTTAATCGTGGTGATGAAGGAACAACGTTTGATGTATTTGTTCGCAACACGTTTTATGGCACGTTCCAGATTCCTGGATACGGCACACATAACGTACTGAACGCACTGGCTGTCATTGCGATCTGTCATTATGAAACATTACCGATGGATATTATCAAAGAGCAATTGAAGAGCTTTACTGGTGTTAAAAGAAGATTCTCTGAAAAATCAGTTGGGGATCAAATCTTAATCGATGACTATGCTCATCATCCGACTGAGATTAAAGTAACGATTGAAGCAACTAAGTATAAGTACAAAAATCGTGAAGTGGTAGCTATTTTCCAACCACATACATTTACACGAACAAAGACGTTCTTAGACGAATTTGCAGCAGCACTAAGTGAAGCGGATCATGTTTACCTCTGCGACATTTTTGGTTCTGCAAGAGAGAATGCTGGAAATCTATCAATCGAGAATTTGATAGAAAAAATTCCAAACGCACAATTCATTACAGAAGATAAAGTGGATGTACTAAAAAAATACAAAGACGGTGTTTTATTGTTCATGGGTGCTGGAGATATTCAAAAGTTCCAAAGAGCATACGAAGAAACACTGACTGCAAAACCATAATAAAAAAAGACTTGCCAGCTGGCAAGTCTTTTTCTTTTAACCAAGCCAATGTTTTTATGGAGAAGGCTTTTTCCTACTTTAAATTCTCAGGGTTTAATTGCTCTAATTCAGGCAGAACGAAAACGCCATCTTTACGGATCAACACATCGTCAAAGAAGATTTCCCCGCCGCCGTAATCAGGACGCTGGATCATGACCATATCCCAATGGATGTTTGATTCATTTCCGTTATACGCTTCTTCATACGCTTGACCAGGCGTAAAGTGGAAGCTGCCGTCGATCTTCTCATCGAAAAGAATATCTTTCATCGGATGTTTAATGAACGGGTTAACACCGATCGCAAATTCACCTACATAGCGAGAACCTTCATCCGTATCGAAAATTTTGTTGATGCGTTCTGAATCGTTTGCTGTCGCTTTTACAATCTTTCCGTTTTCAAACGTCAACTGTACATTTTCAAACGTAAAGCCGTTATATGGAGATGGCGTGTTATACGAAATCGTTCCGTTAACGGAATCTTTAACGGGAGCTGTGAACACTTCACCATCTGGAATGTTGTTTTGTCCTGAACATTTAATGGATGGAATATCTTTGATCGAAAACGATAAATCAGTTCCCGGCCCTGTTAAGCGAACTTTATCCGTCTTATCCATCAGATCTTTTAGTGCAGTCATCGCGTCATCCATTTTTCCATAGTCTAGGTTACATACTTCAAAATAGAAGTCTTCGAAAGCTTCTGTACTCATGCTAGCAGATTGAGCCATAGATGCGTTCGGATAACGAAGCACACACCATTTCGTCTTTTTGATACGAATCTTACGGTGCATCGCAAAGATCGTTTTTTCATAAAGTGCCATCTTCTCGGAAGGAACATCAGACATCTCGTTGATGTTGTCTCCTGAACGAAGACCGATATAAGCATCCATCTGGTTCATAAGATCACCTTCGTGCTTCGCGATCATTTCCATCTGTTCTTCAGTTGCTTGTGTGTATTGAGCGCGCATTACAGAATGGTCTTTTAGTAAAACGAATGGAAAACCGCCAGCGGCATATGCTTCTTGAACAAGTGCGTTCACGAGTTCTTTTTGCAGTCCAAAGTTTTCAATTAATACTTTCTCACCTTTTTGCAGGTTTACCGAATATGTAATCAAGTTTTTTGCTAGTTGTTGAATTCTTGGATCTCTCATGTTGAAGAAGCCCCCTATATATTTGATATCTTCTTTATTTTAACTTAATTTAAACAATTTGTAATGTTCTAGAAAAGGATTTTAATGAAGTGGCAAAGAATACTATTAAAAAACACGTTTCCTTTGATAAAAACTCGGGAAAAAGCAATAATATACTTTCAGGAGGTGTCTCGAATAATGGATATCATTATCTCAATCAGTGTAGCATTAGTCGCAGTTGCATTTGTCGTACTCGTTTATTTTTTATCAGGGGCTTTGAAATCTTTACAAATTACCCTCAATCATGTCGCGGTAACGCTAGAAAGTCTAGAGAAGCAATTAGATGGCGTAACGCGCGAGACAACCGATTTGTTACATAAAACAAACCAGTTAGCCGAGGATGTTCAAAAGAAATCAGATTCACTTAACAACGTGTTCTCTGCAGTTCAAGATTTCGGTCAATCCGTTCAAAAGGTGAACCAATCTGTTCGCAAAGTAACAGACCAGATTACGGTTGAAACAGAGCGACAGTCTAAGCAAATATCGCAAGCGGTTCAATGGGGAAATGCAGCATTGAATTTATGGGAAAAATACAAACTCAAAAAATCCAATGTTGAAACAACACAAAGACAATATTCTAGAGGAGGAGTGTAAATGAGCAACAACAACAATCAAAACATTGACAGCAAAGATTTTATTATCGGTGCTCTTGTTGGTGGTATGTTAGGGGCTGCAGCAGCGCTTTTATTAGCGCCTAAAGCAGGAAAGGAATTGCGCAGCGATCTGAATGAACAAGCTGTCTATCTAAAGGATAAAAGTAATGAGATCTCTCATTTGGCTCGTGAAAAATCCTCAAACATTGTTAAGACAGTATCAGAGCAGTCGAATCAAGTTGCAACAAAGGTAAAAGATCTTACTTCAAACCTTCGTAAAGACATCGATAAATGGCGTGCGAAAGAAGAAGAAAACGCGTCTGAACTGTATGGTGAGATTACAGACGATATCCAAGATGAAGGCAAATTAGACTATGATCCTGCTAATGAGCAAGAATTAGTCGAGCAAAAATATTGATAAGTAACGTGTGAATATGAAAAGATAAGAAAAAGAACTTGTTTCTTTTTCTTTTCTTTTTATGATGGAGGTAGAAATCGATATGTCACTTATTCAACTACAGAACGAACAAGATTGGAATCTAGTCAAAGAACAAAGAAACCGTATTATTTTGATGAAGAACAGTACAACATGTCCTGTGAGTCATGAAGCTTTTAAAGAATTCCAAAAGTTTGCAGCAGATAACGAGAACGAAACATTGTATTATTTGAACGTTCAAGATGCAAGGTCATTAAGCAATGCTATTGCAGAGCAAACAGGAGTGAAGCACGAATCTCCTCAAGTATTAATCTTCGATGGAGATAATGTGGTTTGGCATGATTCTCATTGGAACATCACAAATAAAAAGCTTGCACAAGCGAACGAAAAAACAAAAGCGTAGCAGAAATGCTACGCTTTTTTCTTCGTTTTTAAACAAGCATTTCAAATTTTAATAGCAATTCATCGCCTGTTTGAATCTCGGTTTGAAAGCCTGCCTTTTCTCCATTCTTTAACAGAATCAAGCTCTCACCAGGCTTTGGTTGGAGTATTAGTTCAACTTCTGTAAACACATCCTGAAAAATAAACGGTTGTAGATCTGTTTTTTTCATCAAAAGCCTTTCCTGATGATTAAGGACTGAATCCAAACGAAGCTTTTCTTCTTCCCGATAAAAGCTATAGAATGGCCGGACTAGAGTTAATTCTTCCTCGTTAAAAATAACCGTACATGATTGATGCAGATTTACGTCTAGAGCATCCGTTACATGTTTTAAAGTTACTTGCTCTTCCTCAGTAAGTTGATATTCTAATCGATCTCCATCATGCCATAATGTGTTCAGATTAACTCTTTGCTCGTTCAGATACACCGAATCAGTGAGTTTAGTTCGAATGGAAAGAGGCTTACCATCTACAAAAATAGTAAAATGCGTCCGTTTTGTTTCGCTGCTCCATTCTTTTAGATCAAATATATCTGAAAGGGTAGAAGGGAAACGATAATAGCAATCATCTCTATCTTGTATGAACGTATCTGCACATACACGTTGTTCATTAATAAAATAATGAGTTTCAAACGTCTCAGCTTTACCGTTCACCCACAACGTTTTTGCAATGTGATCGTTATAAGCTTCTTGAATGGAAACCTTTGCATCCTCGCCGTTTTGTCCTGATTCATAATGAATCATAGCACCCTCTAAGATTTCATCTGACAGCGTGCATGAAACGCCATTCATCTCAATGGAAGGAGCTGAACCGATCTTTCCTTTAAATATCTTCACTTCACCATTTAACCGAACCATCAATCCCATTCCAGGTTTACCGTAAAGCTTAGAAAGATCAGCTCCTCCAGCAATCAAGGCATCACCAATCGTAAGTTTTTTCACTTGAAACAAACGTATTGTCTTTCCATTTACAGAGACGGTTACATATTTAACCGGATTTTCTTTAGCTGCAATACCGATACCTACAGGTGTTACGAGTTCAGGACCTTCTTCTTTTAAGGAAGGGATCAAGGATTGGATAGCGTTAAGCCCTCGAATCGCTACGCGTTCAATAGGCAGATTTAGTATTTCAGCAATTTTCTCACGTAATAGAGGTGTTAGACTGCCTCCTCCAACAAGCATGATCGCCTGAGGTGCCTTGGCGTTCAACTGAAGAATTTCCTTCGTAATTCCATCTGCTAAACTTTCTATGGAATACTCAATCATCGAGATGACTTCAGATGTGTCTTTTTGCGATGGGAACCCTAAGATATCAGTATAGGTTACAACTGCTTCTTCTGTTAATGATCGTTTAAGCTGCTCAGCTACAGGAAAATCTAACAAAAAAGCAGAACTGATGGCTTCTGTAATTTCATCTCCTGCGACCGGAACCATACCATACGCAATTACTGTCCCTTGTGCGGTAATCGCGATATCTGAAGTACCTGCTCCAATGTCAACAAGAGCTACATTTAACTTACGCATAGAAGGCGGAATAAGCACATTAATGGCTGCGATTGGTTCTAACGTTAGAGCTTCCATTTCAAGCCCAGCTTCGTCTAGAGCTTTCATTAAAGAATCAACAACGACTCTTGGTAAGAAAGTAGCGATTACTTCCACACTAGCTCTGTTACCTTGCTGACCGATAAAGCTCCCGATCTCCTGCTCGTCGAGGTAATAATGCAGAACAGAATATCCAACGCAATCGTAGAGTAAATTCGAGTTCTCATCCAATAGGCTCGCTAACTGGTATTGAGCCTGTTGAACGGCTGCAAGTTCCATATGGATCACTTCTTCATGTGAAGAGATATCTTCAAGTGAAAGATCTTTTTCAGAACGGCCTTTCATGGTCTTAAGAGCTCGCCCTGCTGCAGCAACGCAAACCTTTGTAAGTGGGCCGACTTCAAGTTCAAGCTCATTCTTTATCTTTCGGATCACTCTGGAAACAGCTGGGATATGGTGGATCTGACCATCAAGCATAGATCGCTCTTCATGTTCGATCATTTTTTTATGTAAAATCTCATACTTTCCGTTTTCATGCTGTTTTAAAATCATACCGACCACGGAACGTGTACCGATATCTAATGCGAATAAAAGATTTTTGTCCACGAAGGCACCTCTTTTTGTTACGATAGATGTATAGGTAGTCTTATAAGTTGATTAGAAAACGTCCCAATTATTAGAAATGTATCATATTTCTTACATTATATAAATACTGAGGTGCTCATATATGAATCATCTAGAGTTAAGCACGTTACGAACCGAGCTTGATGAAGTAAATAAAGAATTGTTAGCATTGATCAATAAACGAGGTGAGCTTGTACAGCGAATCGGTAAGATTAAATCCGATCAAGGTATGAAGAAGTACGATCCTGTTAGAGAAAGGCATATGTTAGATCTCGTTTCATCAGAGAACCAAGGACCCTTTGAAACGAGTACACTTCACCATCTTTTTAAAGAAATATTTAAAGCAGGTCTCGAATTACAAGAAGTGAATCACAAAAAAGAGCTTCTTGTCTCGAGAAAACAAAGACCTGAAGATACGGTTATTTCTGTTAAAGGTCTGGAGATCGGAAACGGAAATCCTATTTTAATTGCTGGGCCGTGTGCTGTAGAAAGTTTCGGACAAACAGCTTCAGTCGCAGAAGCTGTTACGAAGAATGGTGTGAAGTTGTTACGAGGCGGAGCGTTCAAACCTCGAACGTCACCTTATGATTTCCAAGGTTTAGGCGTGGAAGGACTTCAGATTCTGAAAAAAGTGGCAGATGAATACAATTGTGCGGTAATCAGTGAAATCGTCCATCCCCAAGACCTTGATATGGCATGTGAGTATTTAGACATCATTCAAATTGGTGCTAGAAACATGCAGAACTATGAGCTGTTAAAAGCAGCTGGAAGGCTCAATAAGCCTGTTTTGTTAAAAAGAGGACTCGCTGCAACACTTGATGAGTTCATCAACTCAGCTGAATATATCATGTCACAAGGAAATGGACAGATCATCCTTTGTGAAAGAGGTATTCGAACGTATGAACGAGCAACGCGAAACACGTTGGATATTACAGCGGTTCCCATTTTAAAACAAGAGACACATCTGCCTGTGTTTGTAGATGTCACGCATTCAACAGGGAGAAAAGATTTGCTCCTTCCAGCTGCAAAGGCGGCTTTTGCAATCGGTGCAGATGGGGTGATGGCAGAGGTACATCCAGACCCTGCCGTAGCTTTGTCGGATGCTGCACAGCAGATGAACATCGAAGAATTTCAAAAGTTTGTTGAAGAACTTGTTTCTTCTCGTTTTCTTAAACTAAACCAGATGGTTTAATAAGTAGAGGACCGGTCAGCTTTTTGTGATAAATGCTGCCGGTTTTTTTTATATCAAGAACCACTCTGAAAAAGTGTATGATTCTGCCTATTTTCGCCAAAAATAAGTAAAATAGGTGCATTTTATTTTATTCTTTTTTTAATGTATGAATAAATGGTGAAACATGTCTCTATTCGTTGCCTACTTTACTACTTTATCGTATGATAATAGCATTACATAGCTGTCGGATATGCAGTATATAAGGAGGATTTTTTTTGAATACAACAATTTATGATGTAGCTCGTGAGGCAGGTGTCTCAATGGCAACGGTTTCTCGTGTTGTTAACGGAAACCCAAACGTCAAGCCATCTACTAGAAAGAAAGTGCTTGAAGCGATTGAAAGGTTAGGTTACCGCCCGAATGCAGTAGCCCGAGGATTGGCAAGTAAGAAAACAACAACGGTCGGCGTTATCATTCCAGATATCTCTAGCATCTTTTTTGCGGAACTCGCTCGTGGTATTGAAGATATTGCAACCATGTACAAATACAACATTATCCTTTGTAACTCTGATCAGAACAAGGAAAAAGAGATTCATCTGTTAAACACTTTACTAGGTAAGCAGGTAGATGGAATTGTATTCATGGGCGGGAAGATTACAGAAGAGCATGTAGAAGAATTCAAACGTGCAGCTGTTCCAATCGTTATGGCAGCTACAGTTGATATGAACGAGGAAGTCCCATCTGTAAACATCGACTATCAAAATGCTGTTTATGAAGCGGTTTCTCACTTGCTTGAAAAAGGTCATTCTTCAGTTGCGATGGTAACAGGACCACTAGAAGACCCAATCAACGGCTATTATAAGTTCAATGGTTACCGTAAAGCGTTAGAAGAACATGGTAAAAAGGTTGATGAGAGTCAAGTATTTGTTGGTGAATACACATATGATTCTGGAATCGAAGCGATCGAAAGCTTCTTAGACAGTGGAAACAAACCTTCAGCTGTTTTTGTAGGTACGGATGAAATGGCATTAGGTGTGATTCACGGTGCACAAGACCGAGGTTTGAGCGTGCCGGAAGATCTTGAAGTAATCGGATTCGATAACACAAGACTGGCTACGATGGTTCGTCCAACATTATCAACAGTCGTTCAACCGATGTATGATATCGGAGCGGTAGCGATGCGCTTGTTAACAAAACTGATGAACAAAGAAACGGTTGAAGAACATACGGTAGTATTGCCTCATCGTATTCAATTCAGAGATTCTACAAAACAATAACGAAGTGTTGAGGTGGGCGAAGTGAGAATTGGCATCATCGGTGCGATGGACGAAGAAATCGTTTATATGAAAGAGGCACTGGATATCTATGGGGAAAGTGTTTTTGCTCAAAATAAATTTTATGAAGGCACACATCATAACAAAGAGGTCGTTTTATGTAAGTCTGGGGTTGGGAAAGTAAATGCAGCGATTACCACACAGATTCTTATTGATCGCTTCCAAGTCACTCATGTTCTTTTCACAGGAGTAGCAGGTGCGCTTGATCCTGAACTAGAAGTAGGAGATATTGTTATCTCGTCGAGTGCGATGCAGCATGATATGGATGCGTCTGCATTGAGCCCTGATTTTCCAAAAGGAACGATTCCGATGTTTGCGTTTGATTCTGAATTTAGAGCAGATGCCGAGCTAGTAAAACTGGCAGAAACAGCAGCAGAACGATTACAAGGACCGCAAGTGAAGATCGGCAAAGTACTTAGCGGTGATCAGTTTATCGCTGATCGAGAACTGGTTGAAGTCTATTCTGCTCTATTTAACGGAACTTGTATCGAAATGGAAGGATCAGCAGTGGCACAGGCTTCATTCTTAAATGAAGTACCATTCGTGATCATTCGCTCGATCTCTGATAAAGCAAACGGTGAAGCACCCGCTAGCTTTGCAGAATTCACAGCATTAGCTGCACGCCGTTCGTCAGATATGGTAGAAACGATTATAGAATCATTATAGGTAGTGTTTTTTGGAGAACTGATCCCGTCAATGGAGGGGTCAGTTTTTTTGTTGTGGGTCATGGGTTTGTCGAAAAGTGGTTAAAAATTTTTATCCGTGAAATTAATTTGAATTACCGTGAAATTAATTCTATTTACCGTGGATATATTTTCGATTACCGTGAAATTATAAATATGCACATTAGAAAATATGGCTTGAAAGTATAAAGAAAGAGGACTAAACGACATAGTCCTCTTTTTCTATGAACTCTTTTTAATGGAATATAAGCTTTTTTCCAAGGTTGCTCTGTTTTTGGATGTAATCTCATCTTTTCTTGGAATGGGTTTATAGATTCCGGATTCATCTTCCCATGTAGGAGGAAGAGGATGCTTCGCCTCGCTTGTCCAACGCTTTAGCCAGTTCTCTGCGATCTGTCCGGAAGGTGCTTGATCGTTCATCACACACCATAAATAAGACCACGCACGAGGAACGACACGCCAAATATCATATCCGCCACCGCCTGTTGCAATCCAGCGGCCGCCACAATATTTTTCTGCGACTTTCTTTGCGATCCTTGGAATTTCCGTATAGGTTTTCATTGTTACAGATAAATGTGTTAAAGGATCATAATAATGAGCATCAACACCGTTTTGCGTAATGATGACATCCGGTTTAAAGAAATCTGCAACTTCCCACAAGCTTTTTTCATAGCACTCTAAGAAGGATTCATCTTCTGTAAAGGCATCAACAGGAACATTAAAGGAAAAGCCATACCCTTTTCCAGCTCCTTTTTCATGGATGGATCCTGTTCCAGGAAATAAGTAGCGTCCGGTTTCGTGGATGGAAAGTGTACAAACATCTGGATCATCATAAAAAGCCCATTGTACACCATCACCATGATGAGCATCTGTGTCGACATATAAAACACGTGCATTGTATTTTCGTTTCATATATTCAATTGCGATTGAGCTGTCATTGTAGATACAGAACCCAGAAGCTTTTCCTCTAAAACCGTGATGCAGTCCTCCGCTAAGGCTAAGAGCATGCTTGGACTTTCCTTCCATGACATAATCAACAGCAGTCAGCGTGGCACCAACGATCCAACTGCTTGCTTCATGCATGTTAGGGAAAATAGGTGTATCTTCTGTACCTAGTCCATAGTTGAGAGCGATCTCCCGATTAAGCTGTCCTCTTCCGGCTTGTTTTACAGCTTCTACATATCCTGAATCATGAATCAACATGATCTCTTCATCTGTTGCTTGTCTGGGCTTGATGATCTGATCGTCATCCAAACAACCTGAATCTCTTAACAACTCATAAGCAAGCTGAACTCTAAGCTGATTGAAAGGATGAGAGTCACTGAACTTGTATCCTAAAAGATCTGGTGAATAAACAAAAACGGAATCATTTTTCATCGCGTTCACCGGGAACAGGTGGCCACTTCACTTCATAGCCGTTATCAATCAAGTGTTCGATGACAGGAAGCGGGTTCATTGTTCCAACTCGAAATACGATAATCTTTTCTCGCTCATTATGAGAAGGATAGACAAGCACAGAGCTGATGTTCAAGTGGAAATCTTTCAAGACACTTGCTACCTTAGCCAGTTCTCCAGCTTCGTTCGGTACGGCAACCTCTAGATGAGACCCAGGCTGATGGGTGCCAGTTAAAAGGATGAAAGCATGCAGCATCTCTCGTTCGGTTACAAGACCGACTAACTTTGTCTCTTCAAGTACAGGAATACAGCTCACATTATGTTCATAAAAAATTGTGGAAAGTTCTTCTGCAATGTCAAAAGGATGAGCTGAAAAGATGGCTTGTTTCATGATGCTTGAAACAGGCTTCTCAAAATCTTCTGGATGCTCGTTCTGGTGAAAAATAGATGGACTGGCATCCTTCACTTCGCGATCTGTAACAAGTCCCAGTAAATCTCCGTTGTTATCAATGACAGGCAAGTTTCTAACGTCTTTCTCAAGCATTAACTGAATGGCTGTACCGATCGTTTCGTTTTCATGAATCGTTACAACATTCTTCTGCATCATATTTTGAACGATCATATCGTAACACTCCCATTTGATTTCTCTCTATTCTACTGATTAGATTAGTACATAAAACGATTCTTAAAACGCAGCCGATCGAACTGTTGAATCGTGTCTAAGCCAATTCTTTTTCCGATGCGGACCATCAAACAATTGGCTGGGTGCGAACTGATCTCAGGATCATCTGTTGCCATATACTCCAGGTCACCTGCGTTCATCATCTTTTCCATGACTTTTCGGTAATCCCAAACCGATAGTTTTGTCCCTTTTAAGTCCCAGTGCCAATAGTATTCTGTCGTGATAATAATATAATCTTCCATGGCATCATCCATCATGGATACTTTTAATAGTGTTTTACCAACTTTAAAATTGCGATAATCAGGTATGACCTCAATCGCACCTAATTCTAGTAGATTTTCCATGTTTCCTTCAGACCATCGTTCTAGTGGATCTGGATAGACGTATGTAACATAACCGATAACGGTATCCTTATTTCTAGCGATAATGATTCTTCCTTCGGCAAGTCTAGCGATTTCAGTAACAGCTTTCTTTTGCTCTTGAGCTGGTCTGAATGCTTTTAGATCTTCATGAAAATAAAGACCCTCTAACGTTTCAGCTGATACAGGCCCTTCTACCGTAATGGTTCCATGACTCGTCTTTAGTGCTACACAGTTGTATGTTTTGGTATGTTTCATTTTTACACCACCTAGGTTGGTTTCCAACTTCTATTATACATCATAAATCATCGTTGTAAGGGTTTACACGACCGTTTTTATAGATAGTTCTAATAAGTTAAAAAATTTAGATAATATGATATAATTAAAGAGATATTCAAAAGGGAAGGGAGATTTAGCAATGAAACTGGAAGCGCTTCCGATTATAAAAGGTGATTTTAATCTACAAGATTATGAGGCTATATACGGAGCATTTGATTGGAAAGACATTGAAAAAGAATTCTCCTGGCACAAAACAGGACGAGTCAATATGGCATATGAAGCTATAGACCGTCATGCAGCATCCCATCGTAAAAACAAAGTAGCTCTCTACTTTTCAGATCAAAAAAGAGATGAGAAGTATACGTTTAAAGACATGAAAGAGATGTCTAACAAAGCAGGTAATATGTTACGCCAAATAGGTGTTGAAAAAGGAGATCGCGTCTTCATCTTCATGCCACGTTCACCGGAACTTTACTTTACGTTTCTTGGAGCAATCAAGCTTGGAGCGATTGTTGGTCCATTGTTTGAGGCGTTCATGGAGGGAGCAGTAAGAGATAGACTTGAAGATAGTGAGGCTAAAGTGCTTGTAACTACGCCAGCCCTTTTAGAGCGTGTCCCAGTCGATCAACTTCCGAAATTGAAGAATGTTATTTTGGTAGGAGAAGATGTTAAAGAAGAGGGACCGTATGTAAGTTATTTTGATCGTATGAAAAAAGCATCAAAAGATTTAGATATTGAATGGGTTGATCGAGAAGACGGATTGATCCTTCACTATACATCCGGATCGACGGGTAAACCAAAAGGTGTGCTTCATGTTCATAATGCGATGCTTCAGCATTTCCAAACTTCAAAATGGGTACTAGATCTAAAAGAAGAGGATGTGTACTGGTGCACGGCAGATCCCGGCTGGGTGACAGGGACTTCTTATGGCATATTCGGGCCATGGTTGAACGGCACGTCAAGTGTCATTCGCGGTGGACGTTTCTCACCTGAAGATTGGTATGGTACGATTGAAAATTATGGTGTAACGGTCTGGTACAGTGCTCCAACCGCTTTTCGTATGTTGATGGGTGCTGGAGACGAAGTGGTAAAGAAATTTGATATGTCTTCGCTTCGACATATTTTAAGTGTAGGTGAACCTCTAAACCCTGAGGTTGTTAGATGGGGAATGAAGGTGTTTAACTTGCGTATACATGACAACTGGTGGATGACGGAAACAGGTGGACAGCTGATCAGTAACTATCCAGCGATGGAGATTAAACCTGGATCGATGGGGAAACCGTTCCCAGGAATTGAGGCAGCGATTATTGACGACCAAGACAACATCTTACCTCCGTATCGAATGGGCAACCTCGCCATCAAAAAGGGATGGCCGTCCATGATGCGTGCGATCTGGAACAACCCAGAAAAATATGATTCATACTTCACGTCAGGTGGCTGGTATGTTTCCGGAGATTCTGCTTACATGGACGAAGATGGGTACTTCTGGTTCCAAGGCCGAATTGATGATGTTATCATGACGTCCGGGGAACGAGTAGGGCCGTTTGAAGTAGAAAGTAAGCTCGTCGAACACCCTGCTGTTGCAGAAGCAGGTGTAATAGGAAAACCCGATCCTGTTCGAGGAGAGATTATTAAAGCGTTCATCGCCCTTCGATCTGGCTATGAAGCAAGTGATGAGCTGATCGAGGAAATTCGTAGTTTTGTAAAAGCAGGACTTGCTGCACATGCAGCACCGCGTGAAATTGAATTCCGTGATAAGCTTCCGAAGACAAGAAGCGGTAAGATTATGCGACGTGTTCTTAAAGCGTGGGAGCTTGATTTACCGACAGGTGATCTTTCTACGATGGAAGATTAATAACGATGAAAAACCCTCGAATATCAATTCGAGGGTTTTTTCTTATTATTGTTTTGAGTTGTGGCTGGAGGCGGATCGCCTGTGCCAGGATCTGCAGGTTCAGTTGGTGGCGGCGGTGGATCTTGTGGCTCATCAGGCTTACCTCCGTCTCCATCTGTTGGTGGAGTAGGTGGTTCAGCTGGTGGTTTCTTTTCGCCGACTTGAACTTTTGTTTGTGCAGGAGATTCCTTACCTGCAATATCCACTGCTGTAACATAAACGACTCCAGCAGGTACTTTTGCAGAAGTCTTATCAGCAGTTACAGAGCCGATCTTCTTAAATGATGTACCATCCGAAGAGTGATAGATGCGGTAACCAATTACATCGTTCTCTCCATGTGATGCCCATGAGAGCACGCCATCTGACATTTTTGCGCCTGCAACAGCGGCAGGAACTTTGCCGTTCTCTTTTAACTCTTTTTCAGGAACAATGTTGTTCAATAGATTCGTTGTATTCGTTAATTTATTTAGTGCTTCTAATCCAAGTTCGCGCAGGAATTCTTCCTTAATTAAAACACCGTCTTTCGTGAACTCTTGTGGTGTAGATGGAAGTGCCTTATACTTCGCATCACCTACAAGCACATAACGACCTTTTGTGAGCGTGTCGTCCACTTCGTTAGGTGTGAACTTAGCATTAAACAGATCAGTCGTAACGAGTCCAGCACTTCGGCATAGATCAGAAGGCAGCTTACCAGATATACCACAGATCTCACGACGAACGATTCCTGAAGGCATTGCGAATTGCTTTTCAGGATCCACGAGTTGTGGTGAATTTTTATAAGCAGCATTTATGAGTTGTGCCCAGATCGTCTGATTTCTTTGTCCCGTGTTACCTGCTAGGTCAGCTGGGGTATCATAACCGATCCAAACACCAAACGTAACGTTAGGATTGGATGCTACAAACCAAGAGTCTTTATCAGCATTTGTAGTTCCTGTCTTACCAGCCCAATCCGATTGGAAAGCTAGTTTGCGAGGAACACCAGAAGCTGTTCCTGAAGACAGAACATCTCTCATCATGTCAATTAATAGATAAGATGTTTGTGCACTATAAACGGGTTTTGCTTCACTCTTATGTTGGTAGATGACTTCACCATCATTAGACTCTATACGTTCAATCATGTATGCATCAACAAAGTTTCCTCCGTTTGCAAATGTAGAGAATGCATTAACGTTCTCTTCGACAGTGATTCCCACATCCAAGGCACCTAACGCCATTGCATTTTGTGTGCGATCACCCTTTGTAAGGCTGGTTACACCCATCTGCATCAGCTTCTCGGTTGCTTTCATATGATCGACACGCTGATAAGATTTAATAGCTGGTATATTTCTCGATTTTTTTAATGAATGTCGAACCGAAACGAGACCATCAAAATCCATATCATAGTTATTTGGCTTCCATGTTCCTAATGCGATCGGCGTATCAGGAACGATTGATCCTGGTTGTACTTTACCTGTTTCTAAAGCGTAGGAATAAGCAAGCAATGGTTTCATTGTTGATCCGTTTTGACGAGGAGCTCTCATCGCATGGTTGGTTTGCTCGCGGTTAAAATCACGTCCGCCAACAAAGCTGATGATCTTTCCTGTCTTGTTTTCTATAAGTGTTGCACCGACTTCTTCAGGCTCTGGCTTATCGAGTTTGATTCTTTGTCCTCTACTGTTATACACGTATTGGTTAGCAGGGCCGAATAAATTATCATTTTTTACTACCTGTTGCATATCGTCGTATATTTTTTGATCTATGGTTGTGAAAATTTTAATTCCCTTTTGTCTAACTTGAGTACGTGCATTATCCTCATACTCTTTGAGTTCCTCAGGGCTTAAATCGCTTAGTTTCTTTCCATCTTTTTCAGCATTCAATTTTGTTAGTAATTCTACTGTACGTCTTTGAATTTCAACTGTTAAGTATGGATATCTTTCAAAGGAAGATTGCTTTTTGGTTGTAAGATTCTTCTTAATATCATATTTCATAGCTTCATCATATTCAGCTTGTGTAATGGAA
Source organism: Fictibacillus sp. 18YEL24 (assembly GCF_015903855.1). Classification (GTDB taxonomy): domain Bacteria; phylum Bacillota; class Bacilli; order Bacillales; family Fictibacillaceae; genus Fictibacillus; species Fictibacillus phosphorivorans_C. Next base: position 189,848 of record NZ_JACZDT010000005.1, on the reverse strand, counting down.
CCGGCAGATAACATGCGGCTAAGAACAGTTTGCATACGCTTTATTCCAGCAGTCATGTCTTCCTTTTGCTCTCCACCTTTATTAAAAGGGGTATAAACGAAAGGGTTCTTTGGAAGTCCAGATAGATAAGCGGATTGAGCTAGGTTTAGTTTGGATGCAGGTACTCCAAAAACACCTTCCGCAGCGGCTTGTATTCCAGCAACATTTCGACCGGAAGAATTTCTTCCGTAAGGTACGATGTTTAAGTAAGCTTCTAGAATCTCATCCTTCTTAAGTACTTTTTCAAGTCTCATCGCTAGTAAGATTTCTTTAGCTTTTCGATCAAAAGATACTTCATTCGTTAGAATTTGATTTTTGATGAGCTGTTGAGTGAGTGTACTACCTCCTGTAACAACAGATGCACCAGAAAACTCTTGGAACATGGCGCGGAAGATGGCTTTCGGCACAACACCTTCATGTTCATAAAAATATTGATCCTCTGTTGATATAACGGCTTTTAACACATAAGGAGAAACTTCTTTTAAACTGATCTCTTGTCTATCCAGATCAGATTGAAGCTTCCCTAGGTACGTTTTGTTAGCAAAATAAGCCGTACTCGTTTCTTCATAATTATAAATATCTTCTTTCATAGAAGTGTGTGCTCGTACAGGTTCGTCTTTTACGAGTGAAGCGAAGAAACCAGCTCCAACACCTGCTGCAAAAACACCTCCGAGGATAAGTAGTACAGTTACGATCAAGAACATGTTCCATGTGACGTTATATGTAATTCGTGCTGTTCGAATAATTCCTTTTTCCTTCAAAAAGTGGACAAATTTCTCCCAGTTTTGCTTTAATTCATCAAAACGAGACATCATTTGGTAATCCCTCCCCCTCGTGTATTATAACATAAGGTCGATTTATGATAGAACACCGTTTTTGGAGATGAAGATTGACATGAAATTCATCTGTGTGGTAAAAATAAATGAAGATTATTATATGTTGAAAGCGAAGATAGGAATGAGTAGCAGGTGTCTCCCTGTTTCAGAAAGCTGGTGGTTGATGCGAACCAGTGCAAAGGCATGCTGTGAATTACCTCCTGGAGCTGTCTCTGTGAACGTTAAGTAGCAGAGAACGGATAAAACCGTTACGAAATGAAGTGAAAAGCCATTATTTTGGCTTTTAATTAGGGTGGTACCGCGAGATTGTCATCACGTCCCTTTCCAACTGGAGAGGGACTTTTTTTATGTCATTAAACATCATTAAATTACGGAAGGAAGATAGAAATGAATATTCTACAAGATTTAGAATTTAGAGGTCTTCTTAATCAAGTAACAGATCAAGAGGGACTACAAAAAGAACTTGAAAAAGGAATCGTAAAGCTTTATTGCGGATTCGATCCAACTGCAGACAGTCTTCACATCGGAAACCTGTTACCGATCCTTACACTCAAACGATTCCAAGAAGCGGGACACCAGCCGTTTGCACTAGTTGGCGGTGGAACAGGTTTGATTGGGGACCCAAGTGGTAGACAAACGGAAAGAACATTGAACGAAGCAGAGATTGTTGTTCAATGGACAGACAAGATTAAAAATCAGCTATCTAGACTGCTTGATTTTGAAAGAGATACGAACCCTGCTAAAACGGTGAATAACTATGAGTGGTTAAGTCAACTTACGATGATTGAGTTTCTTCGTGATGTAGGAAAGAATTTCTCAGTTAACTACATGCTTGCCAAAGATTCCGTTGACTCTCGTTTAGAAGCTGGAATCTCGTTTACTGAGTTCTCATACATGATCTTACAGTCGTATGATTTTCTTAATCTTTTCCAAAAAGAAAATGTAAAACTTCAAATCGGCGGAAGTGACCAGTGGGGGAATATTACAGCTGGTATGGAATTGATCCGTCGCTCCGGTGAGGAAGAGAAAGCATTCGGACTAACGATTCCGCTAATCACCAAAGCAGATGGTACGAAGTTTGGTAAAACAGCATCAGGAACGATCTGGCTAGATGCAGAAAAAACGACTCCATACGAGTTCTACCAGTTCTGGGTGAACGCAGCAGATGCGGATGTAATCAACTGGCTTAAATACTTTACGTTCTTATCTAAAGAAGAAATTGAAGTTTTGGAAAAATCATTAGCGGAAGCACCAGAAAAACGCGAAGCACAAAAAGCATTAGGTCGAGAAGTAACAACGCTTGTTCACGGAGAAGCAGCTTACAAACAAGCGGTAAAGATTACAGAAGCACTTTTCAGTGGAAATCTCTCAGACTTAACGGCTGCTGAGATCGAACAAGGGTTCAAGGATGTTCCTTCCTTCAACGCAACTAATACGGAAGACTTAAACATTGTAGACCTTCTTGTTGATGCGAAGATTTCTCCATCTAAAAGACAGGCTAGAGAAGATGTAACGAATGGAGCTATATCAATCAATGGCGAAAAGGTTCAAGATACGGCCTATATGATTGGTGAGAACGACCGTATCGAGAACAAGTTTGTAATCATCCGACGCGGTAAGAAAAAGTATACGTTGATCAGGTATTAAAAAAGAGTAGGAACCCTGTTGAAACGGGGTTCCTCTCAAACTTTATTAAGGGGTGTGTTTATTTTGAAAAAAATTCAATTAGCAGAAGACCTTCAATTTTCACAGATTGTTCATGGTCATTGGCGTTTAACAGAATGGAATCTCTCACCTGAAGAGCTTCTTTCACTTATGGAACGGTGTATAGAAGCGGGAATTACAACGTTTGATCATGCTGATATTTATGGTAATTACATGTGTGAAGAGCTGTTTGGACAAGCACTTGCTCTCAAACCATCCTTGAGACAGGAAATTCAGATCGTGACGAAGTGTGGCATTAAACTCATTTCTGAAAATCGTCCTGAGCATACGATAAAATCCTATGATACGAGTAAAAAACATATTATCGCATCTGCAGAGAATTCATTGCAAAAAATGAATACAGATTATGTAGATGTTTTGTTGATTCATCGCCCAGATCCGTTTATGGACCCTGCTGAAACAGCAGAAGCATTTCACATCTTGAGAAAAGAAGGAAAAGTTAAGCATTTTGGAGTTTCTAATTTTACGCCTAAGCAAATGGAAATGCTGCAAAATGAGTACAATGGTCCACTTGTAACGAACCAGATCGAATTATCTGTTCTTCATGAACAACCGTTCTTTGACGGTACGATCAACCACCTTCAAAAAGAAAAAGTAAGACCGATGGCATGGTCTCCTCTTGCTGGTGGAAGATTGTTTAAAGGTGAAGGTGATAAAGCAGTACGCGTGAAAAAGGCATTAGAAAAAGTGGCTAGTGAAACAGAAGCCGCTTCCATTGATGAAGTCGCTTATGCGTGGCTGTTAAAGCATCCTTCACAGATTATGCCGATCGTAGGAAGCGGAAAAATGAATCGTATTGAATCAGCTGTAAATGCAGCAAACTTACCATTAACACGCGAGCAATGGTTCTATATTTTACAAGAAAGTATGGGGAAAGAAGTAGACTGATTCATACTTGAAAATCATCCATAAACAAGCAAAAATCCATGCAGCATGCTGTGTGGATTTTTTATTATATCCATAGAACATTTCATTAGTAATTAGTTCCTTAGTAGTATAATATTAGAAATAAATACTAGAAGATGGGGATGCAACAATGATTACATTAAGCAAAAACAGCTCTACAAAAAGCTCACAAGTATTGAATGAAAGTGCTGTACTAGCAGCGATCGATCGATCTGTAGCCATGATTGAATTTGACCCACATGGAAAAGTGCTATGGGCTAATAAAAATTTTGCCACAACGATGGAATACCATGTTGATGAGATGCGATCATTAATCCATAAACAATTTTGCACAGAAGATTTCTTGAGAAGTGGAGAATATGATCGGTTTTGGAAAAGCTTAAGAGATGGTAAAACTTTTCAAGAAAAGATTCAACGTGTTACAAAATCAAAACGGCTTATCTGGCTAGAAGCCACGTATACACCAATTCTAGACGAAAATCATAAAGTTACAGCTGTGGTGAAAATCGCTACAGATATTACGAATAGAGAAAATAATACGATCACGGTTGCATCTAACCTTCAACAAATGTCTCTAGAGTTGCTTACGCGCGCAGAAGAAGGATTAAAGAAAAGTAATGAGATCTCTATATCTACTGAAAAACTTGTATCTGAGTCTCAACAAAATTTATTGATTCTAGAATCTTTGAAAAAACAAGCTACTTCTATTGAGGATATCGTTAAGACGATACGTGAGATTGCAGCACAAACGAATTTGTTAGCTCTAAACGCAGCGATAGAAGCTGCAAGAGCTGGTGATCATGGAAGAGGATTTAATGTTGTAGCGGTTGAAGTTAGAAAGCTCGCTAATCGCGTGCAAGATTCTATTCAAGAAGTGAATGCACATATTTCAGGAATTACAGGTGAGATAAACAAGATCAATGACGTGACTCACCGATCACAAGAAGGAATAACGAATAACAAGAAATTGATTGAACAAGCGATGCAAGAGTTCTTAGGTATTGAAAATTCTGCTCGACAATTAGAGTCACAAGCAAGTAGGTTTAAAGAACTTTTATAGAATAAGAAAAACCCCTAATGCCTTTAACAAGGTGTTAGGGGTTTCTTTACTCAGATTAACGAGAGTAGAATTCAACGATAAGTTGTTCTGTGATCTCAGCAGGAAGTTCAGAACGCTCTGGTAAGCGAGTGAAAGTACCTTCCAATTTGTTTTCATCAAACGTTAAGAAGTCAGGTACGAAGTTGTTAACTTCAATTGCTTCTTTAATAGCAGATGAGTTGCGAGATTTTTCACGAACACCGATTACATCGCCAGCAGATAGACGGTAAGAAGCGATATCAACACGCTTGCCGTTTACTGTGATGTGACCGTGGTTTACTAATTGACGAGCTGCACGACGCGTACGAGCAAGACCAAGACGGTAAACTACGTTGTCTAGACGAGATTCTAAAAGAATCATGAAGTTTTCACCGTGGATACCAGTCATTTTACCAGCATCATCAAAAATGCGGCGGAATTGACGCTCGTTTACACCGTACATGTAACGAAGCTTTTGCTTCTCTTGTAATTGTAAACCGTATTCAGAGATTTTTTTACGTTGAGTTGGACCATGTTGTCCTGGTGCGTATGGACGCTTAGAAAGTTCTTTCCCAGTTCCGCTTAGAGAAATTCCAAGACGACGAGAAACTTTCCATGTTGAACCTGTATATCGAGCCATTATTGACTCCTCCTTCACGTGTTTGTTTGTGTTAAAACAACAACAGTGACTATGGCCTTTTCACGAGCATATTTTGTATGAAAAACATCTTCACTTCAGCAGCCTATGAAGCTACGCGATGTTCCCGGATTAATGAAAACCTGGGTACAAAATAAAAACTAATGATGGACACAGTGCCGCTTATTTTACACAAAGAATAGTATAAGCTTTTTTACTAATCGATGTCAACCTTACTGCCATATTCATAAAACATTTTTTAGGACAAATTGTAAAAGTAGTAAAATTCATATATGATATGAATAAGAAAGCGCTTACATTTTATATTGCCTTCAAAGGAGAAGTAAAAATGGATACAAAACGCTTTGAAACAGATGTGATTCATAAGGGGTATAACGCAGAACAGCATAATGGAAGTTTAGCTCCTCCTATTTTTCAAACTTCAACTTTTGTTTTTGATAGCGCGGAAACGGGTGCTGCACGATTTGCAGGAGAGCAGGAAGGTTATATCTATTCAAGACTTAGCAATCCGACGGTTGCAATGTTAGAAGAGCGGATTGCAGCGATGGAAAAAGGGGAAAAAGGTTTAGCGTTTGGTTCTGGTATGGCTGCAGTTTCAGCCATTCTGCTAGGGTTAACGAAAACCGGTGATCATATTCTCTGTTCAGAAGGAGTATATGGGTGTACCTTTGGTTTGCTACAACTTATGGAAGAAAAATATCATATTAAACATAATTTTCATCCGATGAACGATGAGGAATCGATACGTTCAGCGATCAACGATCATACTACGGTCATCTATATAGAATCTCCGATAAATCCTACCATGAAACTTGTTGATCTAAGTATGGTAGCAAGAATCGCAAAAGAATTTAATATTCCAGTTGTTGTTGATAATACATTTTCATCTCCTTACCTACAGCGTCCACTCGAATTAGGGTGCGATATTGTTTTGCACAGTGCCACGAAATATCTATGTGGTCATGGAGATGTAATCGGAGGTCTTGCGGTCGGTAGGCAAGAAATGATGAGTCACCTTGCAATGACTACTCAAAAGGATATCGGAGGGGTCATGTCTCCTTTTGATGCTTGGCTGCTTTTAAGAGGAATCAAGACACTGCCTGTACGAATGGACCGTCATTGTGAGAATGCAAAGAAACTTGCAGACTTGTTAAAGAAACATCCTGCCGTAAATCGAGTATTGTATCCGGGTGATCCGGACTTCCCTCAATATGAGCTTGCAAACACTCAAATGATGAACGCTGGGGGTCTTATCAGCTTTGAGATAAGAGGAGGTAAAGTGGTCGCCCAAAAGTTTATGAACCATTTAAGACTCATTAAAATCGCCGTTAGTCTTGGTGATGCTGAAACACTCATCCAACATCCTGCTACAATGACACATGCTGTCGTACCTGAGGAGAATCGACTTCAGATGGGCATCACTGATCAGCTTCTGCGCTTATCGGTTGGCTTAGAAGCATGGGAAGATATTTGGGATGACATAAAACAAAGTTTAGATTCACTATAAAAAAGAGTCCTGCGCTAATGACTGCGCAGGACTTCTTTATTTAGGTAACAGAATCTAGAGATAACGAAGTAAAACCTCACAGAACTTTTCTAAGTTCTCTTGATCCACCTCATCGAATCGTGCTTTTTCGGGACTATCAATATCCAGAACTCCTAGAAGTTTGCCGTCTTTCACTAACGGAACTACGATCTCTGATTGAGAAGCGGCATCACAAGCGATATGCCCAGGGAACTCATGAACATCTTTTACAACTAACGTTTCTTGATTTTGAGCGGACGTTCCGCAGACTCCTCTTCCAAGAGGAATTCTTACACAAGCTGGAAGCCCTTGAAAGGGTCCAAGAACTAATTGGTTCGTCTCTTCTTCAAGCGTATAAAAACCAACCCAGTTTACTCTGTCTAAAAATTGATTCAAAAGAGCAGATGCGTTTGCAAGGTTAGCAGTCGCGTTTGTCTCGCCTTCTAGTAGAGCAGAAAGTTGTTTCAACAGAAGAGAATAAGCTTCATTTCTGTCTGTGCTATATTGCTGAACGGAAAACATCAAGATTCCTCCAAACCTGATAAATTGTTTACTCTATCCTATCAAATAATGTTGAACTATACACCCATAAGCCCTTATTTGTCGAGCGATTATTAAAGGTTTATGTCTCTCGCCCAAGAATTTTATACAAGAGGGAAGGACGGTGGAAGAAAATGAAGACAGATCCGATGGAAACGAAACTGAAAATAGCAGAGGCAGCGATTGCTCTTTTTACAAGCCAAGGGTTTAAAGGAACGACCGTGAGACAGATAGCCAAAAAAGCTGGTGTGAACATCGCTTTAATTTCGTACCATTTTGGAGGAAAGAAAGGTCTTCTAGAAGAGTTGATCACCTCATTTTTTGAAGGGTATATCAGAAGGATTGAAATCATATATCATACATCGAGCTCTCCCACGGTTAAGGGAAGTTTTATTGAGATAGTAGAAGCATTGTTGATCTATCAACAGAGAAACCTTCCTCTTGCACGTTTTGTCTATCGTGAGATGACACTGGATTCAACGTTGGTCCGGGAACTCATGTCTACTTACTTAGTTAAGGAAAAGTACTTTTTGCAAACTCTGTTTGAAAAAGGGATGAAGAAAAAAGAATTCAGAAGGCAGCCAATCGACTTTTTGACCATTCAGTTCAAAGATATGATGATGCTTCCATTTTTACATCCTCTTTATTTAGCTGAGGTGTATCAGATTAGTGCTGAAACAGAAACGTTCATACAGCCTTATAAGAAGTGGATGATGAACTGGTTTGATAAATGTGTTTGTATACCAGAAAGAAAAAATCCCCTGCTGTCTGCTGTTCAAAAGCCTTTATTTGGCTCTATTCAGGAGAAGTGGGGAAGTTAATGTTGCTGTTGATACTAACTGATCCAATCCTTGACCGAGTCCCTTAGCACTGTGGGCATCAGACCCATAGACAAGAGGGATTTTTCTTTTTTGTGCTTCTTTTATGATCCAGTTAGAAGGATATGGTTCCAAACAATATGGCTTAATAGCACCTGCTCCGTTATAATCCAAATACATGTTACGTTCAGACATTGCTGTTAAAATCTCTTCTGCTTCTTTTTCATAACTAAAATCTGGGGGAAAAAGTTTCTGAAATTTAGTTGCTAATGTCATGTGTCCAATCCTTCTTGGCTGATGATCTCCAAATGAATGAGTGATCGATTTTTTTACGGTTTGAAAGTATAGTGAGTAGACTGCAGAAAGGCTGCCGGATTGCTCGATCAAATCTCTAAATACGTTCTCATCATAATCCATGCAGAAGTATTGGTCTTGAACCTTTAAGAAATGAACAGAGAGAATGGCATCATCGAGTTCAGGCCAAACCTCTTTCAGAAACGTATTCGTCTCCTCTTCATAGCCCTCAATAAAATCGACTTCTAAACCAGTAAATATCTCAATTTTATTTTTATAAAACTTCTTAACTTCTCTCAAAGTGTCGAAGTATTTTCCTAATTGTTCATGTTTCATACTGCTGTCCTTCGTGGGAGCAGCATCAATAAATGAATGAGGCAACGGGGCATGCTCTGTAAAAGTAATACCTTTCAAACCTAAAGAGATAGCTCTTTCGATATACATTTCAAAAGTGTCTGAAGACCCATGGGGACAAAAAGGCGTGTGGATATGTCCATCATAGTACATCTTTCTTACTCCTCCTTTCGACAAAATCTTCATTAAATTGGAAAAAAATTATCAGATTATGCAATTTTTTTGCGTCAAATGTTTGTTTACATGTTATCATAAAAGCATTAAACTGCAATTTTATAGAATAAAACTAAATTAGATCGGTAAAGCGATTTAAACATACGAATACATAATATAGACAATATAGAAATTTGAACAGATAGAAAGGGTGCCTCTGATGATATACATAGTCATTGCCATCGTTACATTCCTAGCATTGATCCTGTACGGTGCCATGTCACGCCGAAGAGTGTATAAAGAAATTGACCGACTTGAAGCATGGAAGATGCAAATTATGAATCGCCCATTAACAGAAGAAATCTCAAAAGTTAAGGGTATGGCGATGATTGGTGAAACGGAAGAGAAATTTGAAATGTGGCGTCAAGAATGGGATGAGATGGTAACGACTCAACTTCCTAATTTAGAAGAAGACTTATTCGATGCTGAGGAATATACAGACAAGTATCGTTTCAAAAAAGCTAAATCTATTTTAGCTGGTGTTAGTCAATCTTTAGAAAAGATCGATTTGAGAATTAAAGAGATTACTTCCGAAATCAATGAGTTAGTTACGAGTGAGGAGCTAAATCGGGAAGAGATTGTGGAAGCGAAAGAAAAGCTTCAAGAAACAAAAAAGTACTATTTAACTCATATCCGTGCACTTGGCCAGACTGCTCCAATCTTTGATAAGGAACTCGACGAGATAAAAGCTTTGATTGAAACGTTTGAATCATTAACTGTACAAGGAAGCCATCTAGAAGCTAGACAAAGACTTGTTGAGAGTTTGAACCGTATTTCTGATTGTAAAACGAAGATGCAGGGAGTTCCTGAACTTCTTGTGATCCTTCAATCTGATATTCCTAATTCATTAAAAGAGTTAAGTGTAGGTTTTACAGAGATGGAACAACAAGGTTATGTTCTTCATCATATTGGCATTGAAAAAGAGATCAGCTCTTTAAAAGATCTTAACGATCAAGCGCTGAACAAAGTACTTGAACTTGAGCTTGAAAGTGCTCAAAAAGATATGGATGAAACGGTACAGAAGATGGATCAGCTCTATGAAATGCTTGAGAACGAAGTACATTCTAAGCAATTTGTAATAAGTGAAAGAGAAGTCTTTTTCTCAAATATTCAAGATTTACATGATAGAATTGAGAATTTAAAGCAAGAGACCCAAATCGTTTCTTCTACTTACTTGATCGAACAAAATGAAGCAGAGATGCAAAAGAAGATTGAAAAATTGTTTCACAAACTACAAAGCCGGTTCTTGATCATCGAAGATTCAATTGACGAAAAAAGAGAATCATATTCTGTTATTCGCGAGATGATGGAAGAGATGCAAAAGCAGATGGAAGAACTGCAGCGTTCTCAGAAAGTTTATGAAGAAATGCTTCATAACTTAAGAAAAGATGAACTTGAAACGAAACAGAGCTTAAGAGGACTCCGTAAGAAACTTCTTGAAGCGAGAAGGATGGTACAAAAAAGCAACCTTCCTGGATTGCCGGAACATTACTTGATCACAATCGGGAAAGCGGAAGAATATATCATTGAAGTTTCTAAAAAGCTGGATGAGAAACCTCTAGAAATGTCAGATGTCTCTTATGTACTAAACAAAGCGCATGAAGCAGTAAATGAAGGCTACGAAGAAACGTCTAAGATGATCGAGAATGCTTTCTTAGCTGAAAAGCTCATACAGTACGGAAATAGGTTCAGAAGTTCTTATCAATCTGTATCCGTGCGACTGATTGAAGCAGAAATCGCTTTTCGAAATTATCAGTATGAAGATGCTCTTGAGATTGCAGCTTCTGCGATTGAAAGTGTTAGACCAGGAATCCTTAAAGAGATGGAAATTAATTTAAAGTCACATGTATAAAAACTGCAGGGATTCAATTCCTGCAGTTTTTTTGCTGTAAAATAAAGATTTTAATCGGTTAACAAAAAATAGGAGATAAGTCGAGATGTGCACGATAGCTAAATTATGGTATGATAATGAAATGTGTGTTTTAGAACGGTTTGGAATGGATAATTGGAGGATTCAACAATGATTTATTTGGATAATAGTGCAACAACAAAGCCATATAAGGAAGTTCTGGATACGTTCGTAACGGTGTCAGAAAAGTATTTTGCCAATCCATCTTCCCTTCATTCAAAAGGAGGAGAAGCTGAGAAATTACTTGGTCAGGCTAGAAAGTCAATTGCTCAGTTACTGGAGGTAGCACCATCTGAAGTGGTTTTTACCTCTGGTGGTACAGAAGGCAACAATATAGCGATCAAAGGGATTGCATTTCAACATCAAAATCGAGGTAAACACCTTATAACATCTTCTGTTGAGCATGCATCGAGTCATGAATCCTTTCAATATCTTGAATCACAAGGTTTCGAAATAACGTATCTTCCAGTGGATCATGACGGGTTGATTTCATTAGAAGACCTTGAACGTTCGATTCGACCGGATACGATACTTGTTTCACTTATTCATGTCAATAATGAAACGGGAACGATACAACCTATTCAAGAGATAGGTAAGATTTTGAAAGAACACCCGAAGATTTTTTTCCATGTCGACAATGTTCAAGGTGTCGGTAAGGTTGACCTTCCACTTAAAGAGTGTGGGATCGATCTGTGCACAATATCTGCACATAAAATTCACGGTCTAAAAGGAAATGGAATTCTTTTTGTGAAGAACGGTGTGAGTATCTCTTCTTTGTTCACTGGTGGTGAACAAGAATTAAAGAAAAGAGCTGGTACTGAAAACGTTGCAGGTATTGTAGCTATGGCAAAAGCGTTAAGGATGATTCTTCAAGAGAGTAAGGAAAAGAAAGAAAATTTATTAGAGATTAAGCAGTTCTTAATTGAAGAGTTATGTTCCATAGATGGAATAGACATGAATACTCCTATAAATTGCTCAGCTCCTCACATTATTAATTTTTCAGTGAAGGGCATTAAACCAGAAGTGCTGATTCATTCTCTTGATAAAAGAGATGTGTATGTATCTACTCGTTCTGCGTGTTCATCAAAACAAGGTGGAGCAAGCCGTATTTTACTTGAGATGGGGTTAGGAGAAAATCGTGCTTCAACGGCTATTCGGTTGAGTACTTCATACGGAAACACATTGAAAGAAGCAGAACGGTCTTTAAAGGTATTAAAAGAAGAACTAATAAATATTAAGAAGGTAATGAGGTAATGAAGATGATTTATGACCATTTAGTCGTGCGTTATGGTGAATTATCACTAAAAGGAAAAAACAGAAGGCATTTCGAATCACAGCTTTTTGAAACTGTAAAACGAAAAATGCGTCCATTTCAGAATCTGAACATGGCAAAACATTTTGACCGAATTGTTATTGAATTAAACGGACAATCTTACGAGCCTATCGTCAAATCACTACAAGATATTTTCGGCATCCACTCGATCAGTTTAGCTGTTAGAGCTGAAAACGATTTAGAAGCTATTCAGAAAGCAGCTTTAATCGCTCTTAATGAAGCGATTGAAGGAAAAAAGACGTTTAAAGTTACAGGTAAGCGCTCTTTAAAATCTTTCCCTGTCAATTCCATGCAGCTTAACCAAGAAGTTGGAGGATACCTTTTAAGAAACACAGAAGGCTTAACCGTTGATGTTCATAATCCAGATGTAAATGTCAAAGTGGAAGTTAAAGATACAGGAACTTACATTAGCTCAAAATCATTTGAGGGAGCTGGCGGTCTGCCGATCGGTGTTGGAGGTAAAGCGATGCTTATGCTTTCAGGTGGTATCGACAGTCCAGTAGCAGGATATTTGACGATGAAGCGTGGCGTTCGTATTGAAGGTGTTCATTTCCATAGTCCGCCTTTTACAAGTGAACGAGCAAAGCAAAAAGTGGTTGATCTAACGCAAGAGCTCACTCGCTATAGCGGAGGAAAGATCAAGCTTCATGTTGTACCTTTTACAAAAATCCAACAAACGATCAAAGATAAGATTCCATCTAGTTATAGCATGACGATCATGAGAAGAGTAATGCTGAGAATCACTGAGCGATTAGCGGAAAACAACCATGCGATGGCTATCGCAAACGGAGAGAACCTCGGCCAAGTTGCAAGTCAAACGATGCATAGCATGTATGCGATCAATGAAGTAACAAACATGCCTATACTTCGTCCTGTTATCACAATGGATAAGCTAGAGATCATGAATTTGTCGCATAAAATTGGAACATACGAAATTTCAATTCGTCCTTATGAAGATTGCTGTACGATTTTCTTGCCATCTGCACCAAAGACTAAGCCGAAGCGTGAGAAAGCGATTCGGTACGAGAAAAATATTGAAAACCTTGAAGAGTTGATTGAAGAAGCGGTTAATAACGTTGAGACGCTGATTCTTGAAGAAGGGAAATCAACGGACGAAAGCTTTGATGATTTGCTTTAGAGGTAATTTTTATAGCTTAATTTGTTAGCCCATGTAAGCAGTTGATTTCCGTTACAGATGCTCGCTTTCCGCGGGGCAGGCGGTGAGCCACATTCGTACGTTTTACGTATAAGTGTCTCACCTGACCGCTTGTCCCGCAGGAGTCTCGCATCTTCCACTTCAATCAACTTGTCAATGAAGAGAAAAGAAATGACCAGAAAGTAAAAGCATTAACACCTTAACCGTTAGCGGCGGTGATTCAGGCATGTTTTCAGTTTAAAATATTAACAAGAAAAGACCCAGGTGAAAAAGTCTGCACATTGTGTAGGCTTTTTTCCGTTTCAAGAGCTGTTGCTGTTACATTTTGATTGTCTCTTCTTGGCAAGTTGATTGGAGTGTAAGATTGCCGACTCCTATCGGACGAGCGGTCTGGTGGAGACTGCTAATCTAATGGTGCAATGCGGAAGGAGGCTCACCGTTCGGACAATGAAAAGCGAGCAAGTGTGAGTAGAAATCAACTGCTTTCAATAGCCTTCTTCTTAATTAATATTCGAAATGGCAACACACACAACAATTTCCAAGAATTGAATCGGCCATTTAGACACACATTATTAGTACAAAGGAGGTGAAACAACATGGCAAACCAAAACCAATTAGTAGTACCAGGTGCACAACAAGCTGTAGACCAAATGAAGTATGAAATCGCTTCTGAATTCGGTGTAAACCTTGGACCAGATTCAACTGCACGTGCTAACGGATCTGTAGGTGGAGAAATCACTAAGCGTCTAGTAGCTCAAGCTCTAGGTGGATACTCTAAATAAATAGTAATGGCTAACGGAGCGGGTTGTCCCCGCTCCTTTTATTTTTGTACATATATGACTAAATTTTAAAAATTTTCTAAAATATATTATAATGGTAAAGAACAACATGAATTGAAAGGGTGAAGAAAATGAACTTGATTGCTCCAAACATTTATAATTTAACAGAAGAAATGGAAAAGTATGCTTTAAACCCTGAAAAAAAAGCTTTAATCTGGATGGATGAACAAGGCGTTACCGAGGAGATTACATATAAGAAGCTCCTAGACAGAGCGAATCAAATTGCAAATTCTTTAGAAGAACTAGGTCTGGCTAAAGGTGATAGAGTTCTGATCATCATGCCGCGACTGATCGAAACGTATGCAGTGTATATCGCTTGTTTAAAAGCTGGAATTTCTGTTATTCCTTGCTCAGAAATGTTAAGAGCTAAGGACCTGAGCTACCGTGTCCAACATAGTGAAGCAAAAGCGATCATTGCAGATTACCGATTTACTGAGCAAGTTAATGAGATCCAAGATCACTTCCCTACTCTTACATATAAAATTAGTGCGAACGGAGAGACAGAAAATTGGTTAAGCTTACAAGCCATTACGAATAATGTAAGCGTTTCCTACAAGGCTCCTGAAACAGCAAAAGATGATATGGCTTTTTTATCTTACACATCAGGTACAACAGGCCAGCCTAAAGGTGTTGTGCATACACACGGATGGGCATATGCTCATATTCGTACTGCTGCTAAGAGCTGGCTAAACATTTCACAAGATGACAAAGTTTGGGCAACTGCTGGACCAGGTTGGCAAAAGTGGATCTGGAGTCCATTCTTATCCACATTAGGCACAGGTTCTACCGGATTTGTCTACCAAGGAAAGTTCGATCCAAAAAAATATTTAACGCTTTTGCAAGACCAGCAGATCTCTGTTTTATGTTGTACACCAACAGAGTATCGTTTAATGGCAAAAGTAGATAATTTGGATCAATATAAGTTACCACAATTAAGGAGCGCTGTATCGGCTGGGGAACCGTTAAACCGAGAAGTAATCGATACGTTCGAAAAGTATTTCCACATTAAAGTGCGTGACGGATATGGACAAACAGAGAATACATTATTAGTCGGAACGATGGAAGGTATGGAGATCAAGCCAGGTTCAATGGGGAAGCCAACCCCTGGAAACGATGTTGACGTTATTGATGAGAACGGAAAACCAGTTACTGCTGGAGAAGTTGGTGATATTGCCGTTCATAAGAATTGTCCAGCTCTGTTTAAAGAATATTATAAAGACCGAGATCGGACGATGATGGCTTTTCGTGGTGACTATTATGTTACGGGTGATAAAGCAAAGAAAGATGCTGAAGGTTATTTTTGGTTTGAAGGCAGAGGTGACGATATCATCATCTCCTCAGGGTATACGATCGGACCTTTTGAAGTTGAGGATGCACTTGTAAAGCACCCTGCTGTTAAAGAATGTGCTGTAGTAGCAAGCCCAGATGAAATACGTGGTCATATTGTTAAAGCGTTTGTTGTTTTACGAGATCATACAGCAAGTAACGATGCCCTAACAAAAGAGCTTCAAGAACACGTAAAAGAACTTACCGCTCCTTATAAATACCCAAGATCGATTGAATATGTGGATGATCTTCCAAAGACAACTTCAGGGAAAATCAGGCGTATCGAGCTGCGTCAGTTAGAAGCATCTAAAACAAGGTGATTTTTTAAAGAAAAGCAGATACTTTATCTGCTTTTTAGTTTGGTGTTTACGTTATACTACTGTAAAAAGATGATTGGTAAAGGTGGTAAATAAATTGGGGACGCTCTTTTTTAATGGGAAAATCTATACGATGGTAAATGAAAGAGAGAATATTGAAGCCGTTTACGTAGAGAACGGCCAAATTATTAAAACAGGCACGGCAGAAACCTTATTAAAAACATTTAATGAACGTATCACGAAAAAAGTTGATCTAAAAGGGTATGTTATGTATCCAGGTTTTGTAGATAGTCATCTGCACTTGATCGGTCATGGTGAAAAATTGATAAAGCTTGATCTTTCAGAAATGACTTCCGCTGAGGAGATGGAATTTGCTCTGCGAGAAAAAGCAGCTACACTTACATCCGATGAATGGTTGATCGGAGAAGGTTGGAACGAGAACAATTTTATCGACCGTAAGATTTTTCATAGGCATGAACTTGATGATATTTCAGGAGGACGCCCTGTTCTTTTATCCAGAGTGTGTCGGCATGCATTTTTAGCAAACACGAAAGCATTAGCATTGGCAGGTATAACTAAGGATACGATAGATCCTCCAGGTGGAATTATCGTAAGAGATAATGATGGAGAAGCAACAGGGCTGTTACATGATAGTGCTGCAGAACTTGTAAAGAAAGTTGTGCCAGAAGCTTCCCAGAACTATTTGAATACTGCCTTAAAGACCTCTATCAAACATTTGCTTTCATTAGGTTTAACAGGAGGTCATTCTGAAGACCTAAGCTATTATGGGTATGTAGAAAGACCGTTAAGTGCTTACCGATCTGTCATTGAAGGAGAAGAAATTAAGTTTCGAGCTCATCTATTGGTGCATCATGAAGCATTTGAAGACTTCAAGAATGTTAAAAAGGAATATGAGCTGCCTTTTGTAGAGTATGGAGCATTGAAAATATTTGCAGATGGAGCTTTTGGAGGCAGGACCGCTTGGCTATCTCAGCCTTATAACGATGCACCGGAAACCTCAGGTGTATCGATCCATGCAGATTTTGATCTTGCTAAACTTGTTCAAAAAGCTAGAGAGTATCATATGAATGTTGCTGTACATACGATTGGTGATATGGCATTGAAACAAACGATTGAAGCGATAAAAAATAACCCTGCAAAGGAAGGCAGAGATCGCCTAATTCATGTTGGACTTGTAGATGATGAATTAATTGCTGATATGAAACAACTACCTGTCATTTTAGATATACAACCAGGATTTGTAGCATCAGACTTTCCTTGGTTAATCGAACGACTTGGAACGGAACGGATTCCAAATGCTTTCCCTTTTAGACGTCTGATAGATGAACAACTAATTTGTGCGGGTGGCTCTGATGCTCCTATTGAACCGGTGGATCCGCTTCTTGGAATATTTGCAGCTGTTACCCGAAGAAAACCGGGGGAGAGTCATGAAGGATATGTTCCAGAACAAAAATTAACAATGTTTGAAGCGATAGCATTATATACTGTCGGAAGTGCTTCGGCCATCATGCAAGAGGATGTTAAAGGGGTCATTAAAGAAGGATATTTCGCTGACTTTACTGTCTTAGATCAAGATCTATTTGAAGTTTCAGAAGATGAGATATTAAAATCTAAGGTTGTACTTACAATTGTAGACGGTGATATTGTCTATGAGAACAAGGGTGAGTAGAACGCGGAATCATGAACAGAAGAAAAACAGCTTGCAGAAAATGCAAGCTGTTTTATTTGGTGTTTATCTTCTACAAGAAGCTTCTTTTTACTTTATGCCAAAATGAATTGTCTTTTAATTTTACAGTCTTGATTCTTTTATTTGTGAGCTCAAAATTCAAGGTTTCACAATGTTTAATACTCATCGCCTCATTGTCCATACCGATAATCGGATAATGGCTGTTATCATGCTTGATCTTTAATGTCATCTTACGGTTATCACTTAGGATAAACGACGATCCTAAAGTGCGATAGTGATTGTTATTTAATGAAGCGAGCTCACTGATTTGATAGCAAGCTAGCATCGGGTCAACGACCGCTCCGTTAACTGACTTATTGTAAGCAGTACTTCCTGTAGGAGTCGAGATGATCATTCCGTCTCCACGGAAGGTTTCAAAATATAAATCATCAATGAAGACATCGATCTCAAGAGTTCGAATAATAGAAGAGCGTAGGGAACATTCGTTTAAGCAAAAAAATGACCCTTGTCCATCAATATTTACCGACAGAGCAGGATATTTTCTAACTTCAACTTGTTCGTTTTTCATCGCTTCAATCATACCTGCTTGATCATCAATATGAAAATCGCAATAAAATTCATTCTCAAGTGTACTGACGCCCACATACAGACAATCATCTCTAAAGCCAGTTTTACGGACCGCTTGTAAGAAGGTGCCATCACCACCAATACTAGCTATGATGTTTGCTTCTTTCTCATCTTCAACTAGTTCAAAGCCCTCTGTTTTGGCCAATGAAAGTAATGAGTTGATCTTTTCTAAAGTACGTTCTTCCTTTTTATAAAAAAAGAATATTTTATTACGAACAGCCATCATACCTTCCTCCCTTTCATTTCTCTGCTTTCCTATTTTGTTCTTTAATTCCTGATTCTATTGTAACAGACATCATAACGTTTAGATTGAATGACCTCTGTCCATAATGAAAAGATAACAGAAGGGGAGAGCATGTATGGTTTGGGTGACAATCATAATTGGTATCTTACTGCTTTTATTAATCGTGATAAGTTTTTCAACGATTCATATCTCTATTTATTTCGTACATCGAAATGATAATAGTAACATTCAAGTGAATTTTAAGATGTATCGTTTTTTTAAATATAAATTAAATGTGCCACTGATCATGGTTGATGCTCAAGATCATTCTGTAAAGATCAGAGAAGAAAAACAATCAACTCTTGGAAAGAAGAAGGAAAAGAAGAAGATTTCGTTCTCACAAATAAAAAAACAGATTCACTCATTTAAACAGATGCTAAAGCACATCAACCATTTTTACCAGATACTCGCAGCATTTTTGAAGAAAATGAGAGTGAAAAAAGTAGAATGGCATAGTGCGATCGGACTTGGTGAAGCATCTTCCTCAGCTATAGCAGCTGGTACTGTTTGGGGTTTCAAAGGGGTAGCGATACAGGTGCTGAATGCATTTTTTAAACTTGAAGAATCTCCGAATATATCCGTTGTTCCTGTTTTTCAGGGTATGCATAGTGAAACGCGGTTTTCTTGTATGATTTCATTTAAAATCGGGCATGCTATTGTCGTTATGTTAAAAATCTTAAAGTCCTGGCGAATAGTAAGTCGTTCGACCAAGGTGAATTCTGAATATATGACTGGAGGCATGTAGAAAATGAGTGAACATCCAATCCAGGGTTTAATGAAAACCGCGATGGAAAACTTAAAAGAAATGATCGATGTAAATACGATTATTGGTGATCCTGTAGAGACACCGGACGGCAGTGTTATTCTAACGGTATCAAAAGTAGGATTTGGATTTGCAGCAGGTGGAAGTGAATTCGGTGGACAGGAAGAATCCCGTAATTCATCAACACAGCAAGGATCTTCTAGTCAGTCAAAAGAGATGCCTTTTGGTGGAGGAAGCGGAGGAGGAGTTTCGATTACTCCGATTGCATTCCTAGTTGTAAGTAATACTGGGATCAAGACGATCCACTTAGATAACAGCACACACCTTTATGAAAGAATCTTAGATCTAGCACCTGGTGTGATTGATAAGCTGCAGCATCTCATGAACAAGAACAAACATGATCATGGCCCTTCAAGCACACAAATACATGAGTTTTAAAAAAGCTAACATCTCGTTAGCTTTTTTTTCTGGGTTGCTTTAAGATGAAAGGGAAAGTACATAATTTATATCTTAAAGGAGGAGTATGATCATGGCTGTAACATTTAAAGAAAAACCAGTCACATTACTAGGAAATGAAGTAAAAGTAGGGGACCAAGCTCCAGATTTTAAAGTGTTGGCAAACGACATGTCTGAAGTTAGTCTTGCAGATTCAAAAGGAAGTGTACGTTTGATCGCTGCTGTCCCTTCAGTTGATACAGGCGTATGTGATGCTGAAGTGCGTCGTTTTAATGAAGAGGCGTCTAAGCTTGATAACGTCAAAGTCTTAACGGTTTCAGTGGACTTGCCTTTTGCACAAAAAAGATGGTGTGCAGCAGCAGGGATTGAGAATGTTCAAACGCTATCTGATCACCGTGATCTTTCATTCGGTAAAGCCTATGGTGTTGCGATCGAGGAACTTCGTCTTCTAGCGCGCTCTGTATTTGTTATTGATAGCTCAGATAAAGTTACGTATGTAGAATACGTAGATGAAGTTACGAGCCACCCAAATTACGAAGCAGCGATCGAAGCAGCTAAAGCAGCAAAATAGACATTCAGACATCTCCGGTAAAGCTTCAAAATACCGGAGATTTTTTTGTTTTAAATATTGCTCACAACCTCCATTTTAGTAACGGTAGAAGTTAATGATTGTATATACAGTACGTAGTTTGCTAAAATGTTTCCTGTGAAAACTTAGGAGGAAGCTATATATGAGTTCTTTTAAAGATGTAGAAAAGCTATTTGTTGTTCTCGACAACACAGCAACGGCAATTAAGGATAAACTTGAACTGCCTTATTTAGACGCTCTTGTAGAATCAGGAGAAAATCTGTTCTTTCAGGAGATACCAAAAGAATACCCGAAGGAATTATCAACTGTATTAACAGATGAATACAAAAAAGTAAACGTTATAGAATTTGGTAAAGAAGAAACGCGTAAAGCATTTCAGTTGGCTGTACTAAAAGGTATGAAAGAAGCTGTTCAGCCCCATCATGCGATGACACCAGATGCGGTTGCACTTTTTGCAGGATACCTCGTACAAAAATTCATGAAAAAATCCGAAAACCTTACATTGTTAGATCCTGTAGTCGGTTCAGGAAACTTGCTAACAGCTGTTATGAATCAGTTGAAGGACAAAGAGTGTGTTTCATTTGGAGTAGAAGTGGACGAAACTCTTTTACGTTTAGCGTGGGTTAATGCAAATATCCAAAAACATAAACTAGAGCTTTTTCACCAAGATGTGATCAAACCACTCTATGCAGATCCAGTTGATGTGGTTGTAGCCGATCTTCCTGTAGGATATTATCCAGATGATGAAGCAGCTAAAGCCTTCAAAGTTTATGAAAAAGAAGGACATACTTATGCTCATCACTTAATCATTGAGCAGGCCGTTCATCATTTGAAAGAAACAGGTATTGGGATATTTATCGTGCCGAACAACCTCTTTGAAAGTGAACAAGCAGACTTGTTCAAGAATTGGATGAAGGAATCAGTAACCGTCCTAGGTCTTCTTCAACTTCCTGAATCATTGTTTAAGTCATCCGTTCATGCAAAGAGTATCCTCATTCTACAAAAGAATGGAGAAGGTGCAATAAAGCCTAAACAAGCGATGCTAGCTCAGCTTCCATCTTTCTCTAACAAAAATGGGTTAGGAAATGTAATGGAACAGATTAATGAGTGGTTTAAAACAGAGTGGGAACGTGAAAAATAACAGCGTGGGTCTATCCTATGCTGTTTTTTTTATGCAATTGCAAACGGATTCAAGTCTGAATTGCATGAATATAAGATGTAAGCGTTTTACAACCTTGATATTAATAAAGGTCAATGTTTAAATAAGGAAGGATTAAGTTTCAAGTGAGATGGAAGTAGGAGTTCACATCCTGCTATTTCATTGAATATGAAGGAGATGGCTATTTTGGCTAAAATTATTGCAATTAACGCCGGAAGCTCGTCCTTAAAATTTCAGTTGCTTCAAATGCCTGAAGAAGAAGTACTGACTAAAGGACTTGTAGAACGTATCGGATTAAATGATTCAGTTTTCACGATCGAAGTGGATGGTGAAAAAGTAAAAGAAATTAAAGATATCCAAGATCACTCAGAAGCAGTATCTATGCTTTTAGATAAATTAGTAAAACATAATATTATTTCTTCTCTTGAAGAAATCGAAGGTATCGGTCATCGAGTTGTGCATGGTGGAGAGAAGTTTAACGACTCTGTTCTAATCACAGATGAGATTTTACATGAAATCGAAGAGATTTCCTACCTTGCTCCACTGCACAACCCAGCCAACGTTGTTGGAATCAAAGCCTTCAAAAACGTACTGCCTAACGTACCTGCAGTTGCTGTTTTTGATACGGCTTTCCATCAATCTATGCCTGAAAAATCATTCTTATACAGCCTTCCATATGAGTACTATGAAGACTACGGTATTCGTAAATACGGTTTCCATGGAACGAGTCATAAGTATGTTTCAGAGAGAGCTGCTGAACTTCTTGGACGTCCGGTTGAACAACTTCGTCTTTTATCATGCCACTTAGGTAACGGTGCAAGTATTGCAGCGATCGAAGGTGGAAAATCGATTGATACATCTATGGGCTTTACACCTCTAGCAGGTGTTACAATGGGAACTCGTTCTGGTAACATTGACCCTTCATTGATTCCTTACATCATGCAAAAAACAGGTCAAAGTGCTGAAGAAGTAATCAATGTCTTAAATAATAAGAGTGGAATGCTTGGTGTTTCTGGCTTCTCTTCTGACCTTCGCGATATTGAAAGTGAAGCAGAAAAAGGGAACGAGCGTGCTGAACTAGCTTTAGAAGTTTTTGCTAGCCGTATCCATAAATATATTGGATCTTATGCAGCGAGAATGGCTGGTATTGATGCGATCATCTTTACTGCTGGTATCGGTGAGAACAGTACAGCTGTACGTGAACGCGTACTTCGTGGTTTAGAGTTCATGGGTGTATATTGGGATCCTGCTCTTAACCAAGTTCGTGGTAAAGAGGCGTTCATCAGTTACCCTCACTCTCCTGTAAAAGTTATCGTCATTCCTACAAATGAAGAAGTTATGATCGCGCGTGATATAATGCGCTATGCGATGTAGTTATAGAGACAGTCTTTTCCTTTTGGAAAGGCTGTTTTTTTGTGTTTAGAAATGCAATATAAAGGAGGAATATGGAGTTGTTTAGCGTAAACCATCTAATGAGCTTAAAAATAGTGTTCACCTTTTACAAAAGGGAGGCAAAAAATGTATATAAAGAAACAATTTCTATACATGAACAATCAAAATATTAGAGCTGTCGTTCGGAATTATGAACAAAAAGATTTTGCTGAACTCCTTAACATTCAAAAAGAAAGTTTTCCTTCTCCATTTCCCCCAGAATTATTATGGAACGAAGAACAGTTACATAACCATATCTCGCTCTTTCCGGATGGAGCTCTATGTGTAGAGATCAATGGAGTCCTTGCTGGATCGGTAACAAGTTTACTCGTGGATTATGACTTGGAACATCCGCAACATACGTGGGAAGAGATAACGGGGAACGGTTATATCACCAATCATGATCAAAGTGGAAATACACTGTATGTTGTAGATATTTGCATAAGACCATCACACCGTAAATTAAATTTAGGCAAGCTTCTTATGCAGTCTTTGTATGAAACAGTCGTTCACCTTAAATTACAGAGATTATTAGGTGGAGGAAGGATGCCGGGTTATTCAAAGCATTCACATGTTCTTTCTCCTCAAGATTATGCTGACAAAGTGATTAGTGGCGAGTTATATGATCCGGTTATATCGTTTCTTTTGCGATGTGGAAGAAATCCGCTGATGCTTATCCCGAATTATATAGAGGACGAAGAATCATCTAACTATGCATTGCTCATGGAATGGAAAAATCCCTTTCTATAAGATTGCTCATTCGGTGTTTTTTACTTTAAGAGCGATTTATACTACACTATTTAAAAGGTTTTAAGGAGGATGCTTATGGCATTAACAGCGCGTGAGGAACAGATCTGGCAAGAGATCAAAGCTTGGGAAGAAGATTTTTTTACATATGAACCTACAGATTTTGGCCGAACTTATGAAAAATGGGCTACAAGGCAGATGGACCTCCTTCCAGAAGAGGTGCAAGAGACAGTCGGTGAATATGTGGATTCTGCATTGTTTCATATTCATGCTCTTATACAAAATTCCCAATTCCAATTGGATACTAAACAACGGTTATTGTCTGAAGCAAGAGTCTTTAGAGACGATATCTATGAAATTGAAGATCTGAAAAAGTGTTCGATCGATCAGTTATCTTATATGGCAGACCAGCAAATCGCAAGAAACAGGCTCTTGTCCTTTTCACAAGGAGGGCTCGCAGGCACAGGAGGACTTCTCTTTTTAGGAACAGACCTGCCTGCAATGGTTGCTCTTGGAATACGTTCCGTGCAATCTATCGCGATGCACTATGGCTATGATATCCAAAGGCCTGCAGAAATGATGCGTTCTTTAAAAGTTTATCATGCAGCGACGATGCCGAAGCGTTTTCAACAGGAAAAATGGGACGAGCTGATGGTTGAGATCAGGGAGGAAGAAGATCCAATTTTTTATGCGGGAAAAGATGTGATCGCAGATGTGTCCTGGATGTCACATCCGATACAACAAGCTATGAAGATGATGGCGATTCTTCTTCTTCGGAAGAAGCTAACACAAGGGTTGCCGATTTTCGGAATGGCACTCGGTGCATTCATGAACTATCAACAGTCTAGAAAAATCACAGAAATTGCACACAAGTTTTATCAAAAAAGATATCTCTTTGAAAAATATTAAGAAACAGGTGTTGCTTCCATGAGTGTAAAAGAACATAAAGCTCTAGCACCACGAGTGGTTAGATGCATGATCGTAACCGTTAGTGATACGCGTAATGAAGAAACAGATAAAAGCGGAAAATTAATCCATACTTTTTTAGAGAAAAAGGATCATAAAATTGCTGCATATAAAATTGTTAAAGATGAGTTGGGATCCATTCAAGATGCTGCGGAATACGGTATACAGAATGAAGAGATTGATGTTGTCCTTTTTAATGGAGGAACAGGAATCGCTTCTAGAGATGTAACAATTGAGGCATTAACGCCTTTATTTGATAAAGAGATCTCTGGTTTTGGTGAACTTTTTCGCATGTTAAGCTATACAGACGATATTGGCTCTGGTGCGATGCTGAGCAGAGCTGTAGCGGGAGTTAAAGATAGGACAGCGATATTCGCACTCCCTGGTTCATCAGGTGCTGTAAAACTAGGGATGGAGAAATTAATCATACCCGAGCTGTCACATGTTGTTCAACAGCTGAATAAATAAGGTGTTTGTTAAAGAAAATACTCCAAAATAAAGAGGATGCAAATGCATCCTCTTTATTTTTATGTTAAGACTCCTAATATCGAAGAGAACCTGATTTAATCATGAATCTTTGAAGTAATACTCTGATTCAATCTGTACCATAGCCAAAGATCGTTGATGACAGAAGCGAGGCTCGCGATTTTATTGTTCAATTCGCATGAGACCTCAAAATGTTCTTCGGTTGATAGTTGGTCTTGCAACTCGTTAATTATCTCTTCGATCTCTCCGATTCGATCAGGAATTCTTCCTCTGATCTTTTCCCATTGCAACATAATCGCTTCTTGAGTCGCCGTATTGTACTTTTCCCACGATTTGTTTAAATGCGGAACAAAGATTCCGAGTCTTTCATCCCAAACAAAGTCATTCTGCAATTGAAATCACCTCTATTTCTATTGTACAAAAGGGTGGAGTGGGATGGTAGATAAAAGTCCGATGTTATTTTTATTCATTTTAAAGAATAACCTTGCAATTCTGTTAGTGTTTTTGTTATAGTATGAACTATCATAAATGGTATTTTTATAAACAAAAATGTATAAAAATAAGTATATATTCATTTTTGGCTATAACAAAAGGAGAGATTTCATATGGGGAAAAAGGTAGTTTTAGCTTATTCTGGGGGATTAGATACGTCTGTTGCGATTCCTTGGCTAGCTGATAAGGGATACGAAGTTATTGCATTATGCTTGGATGTAGGTGAAGGCAAGGATCTGCCTTTTATACAATCAAAGGCGTTATCCATCGGAGCATCTGAATCGATCGTACTTGATGTTCAAAAGGAATATGCTGATGAATATGCATTAGTAGCTCTACAATCACATGCATTGTATGAAGGGAAATATCCACTCATCTCTGCATTAAGCAGACCGTTGATCGCGAAAAAGTTAGTAGAAACTGCTAAAAAATATGGAGCTACAGCCGTTGCTCATGGCTGCACAGGAAAAGGGAACGATCAAGTTCGTTTTGAAGTTTCTGTTTCTGCACTCGCTCCTGAGCTTGAAGTTCTAGCGCCAGTTCGTGAATGGAACTGGTCTCGTGAAGAAGAGATTCAGTATGCAAAAGAACATGATATTCCTGTTCCTATCAAAAAGGAAAATCCGTTCTCCATCGATCAAAATTTATGGGGAAGAAGCAATGAGTGTGGAATCTTGGAAGATCCTTGGGCTGCACCACCAGAAGAAGCTTATGAAATGACCGTTGCTCTTGAACATACGCCAGATGAGCCCCAGATTGTTGAGATCGGATTCGAACAAGGTGTTCCAGTATCACTGAACGGTCAGCATGTTACATTAGATGTTCTGATTAACCAGTTGAACGATTGGGGAGGCGCGCATGGTGTTGGACGAATCGACCATGTTGAAAATAGATTAGTAGGAATCAAATCTCGTGAAGTTTACGAATGTCCAGCCGCAACAACGCTTATTAAAGCCCATAAAGAACTTGAGGATCTTACATTGGTTAAAGAAGTCGCTCACTTTAAACCAATCATTGAAAAGAAGATGACTGAACTAATCTATGAAGGTTTATGGTTCTCACCGTTACATGCATCATTAAAAGCCTTCTTGGACGAAACACAAAAACATGTAACAGGTACAGTTCGTGTTAAATTCTTTAAAGGGCATGCGATCGTCGAAGGAAGAAAGTCACCTTATTCTCTTTATGACGAAAAATTAGCAACTTATACATCAGACGATGCTTTTGATCATACAGCTGCGAAAGGTTTTATCTCTTTATGGGGACTTCCTACAAAAGTTAGCAGCATGGTTCAAAAAAATGAGGTGAAAGTGTGAAGAAGTTATGGGGAGGACGTTTCTCAAAACAGCCTGAAGAATGGGTAGATGAGTTTGGAGCATCCATCTCTTTTGATCAGCAATTGGCCAGTCAAGACATTAAAGGAAGTTTGGCTCATGCTAAGATGTTGTTTCAGTGTAAGATTATTGACGAGAGTGCTTACGTAAATATAAAGAATGGGTTGCTTTCTCTTCAATCAGATGTTGAAGAAGGGAAGCTAACGTATTCTGTTAAATACGAAGACATTCATTTGAACCTTGAAAAATTATTAACAGACAAAATTGGACCAGATGGTGGAAAACTTCATACGGCAAGAAGTCGAAATGATCAAGTGGCAACAGATTTTCATCTTTATGTAAAAGAAGAAACGTTATTGATCATTGCTCATATTGAAGAATTACAAAAATCACTTTTAAATCTTGCAGAAGAGCATGTAGAAACGATCATCCCTGGGTATACACATCTTCAGCGTGCACAGCCCGTTTCATTCGCTCATCATCTGTTGGCGTACTTTTGGATGCTTGATCGTGATAAAGGAAGACTTCAAGATAGTCTAAAGCGCAGTGATATTATGCCTCTTGGTGCTGGAGCACTTGCGGGAACGACGTTTGAAATCGACCGCAACATCACGATGAACGAGCTTGGATTCAGAGACAAGTATCTCAATAGCCTGGATGCTGTAAGTGATCGAGATTTTGCGATCGAATGCTGCAGCAATGCTTCTATGATCATGATGCATCTTTCTCGTTTTTGTGAAGAACTAATCCTTTGGTCCTCAGAAGAGTTCGGATTCATAGAGATCAGTGACAGCTTTACTACAGGCAGCTCCATGATGCCACAAAAAAAGAATCCTGATATGGCTGAATTGATCCGAGGAAAAAGCGGGAGAGTATATGGTTCGTTGATCTCCCTTCTTACATTGATGAAGGGATTGCCACTTGCATACAACAAAGACATGCAGGAAGACAAAGAACCTGTTTTTGATACGGTAAAAACCGTTAAAGGATGCTTAAGTATCATGACAGGTATGATGAACGAAGTGAAAATTCATGTGGATAAGATGAATAAAGCAGTCCATCAAGACTTTTCTAATGCTACAGAGCTTGCAGATTACCTAGCGAAAAAAGGAATTCCCTTCCGCGAAGCACATGAATTAGTTGGTGAGATGGTGCTTCAATGTATTCAAAAAGAGTGCTATCTTCTTGATGTAACGTTGGAAGAATACCAAGAATGGTGCCCACTCGTAGAGAATGATCTGTTTGAGGCTTTATCTCCAAAAACAGCAGTAGAAAGACGAAATTCTGAAGGTGGAACTGGTTTTGAGGCCGTTCGCCAACAGATTGATGCAGCACAATCAAAAATGGCCGTTTCCAATAATTAGCTTAAATGAACTTTCCTTGTAAGACAAAAACTATGGTTAAAGTCTTGCGTTTGAAGGAGGAAAGTTAAGATGGAAAACGAAAAACGTCCCAATCAACAGCTTGAATATGATGCTGAAGGTGAGATGACTGTTCACCAGCAGATAACAGAATCTTATCAAAGCGGAATCGTAGATAAAGTAGATCAAGCACAGCAAAGAACAAAACTTGATGAAGAAGAAAGCCTTTCATAACAAAAGATTAGGGTAGCTCTATTACAGAGGCTACCCCTTTTTTTGTTAAAAAAAGTTATTACGATTGCCAACCCAGGGCAGAATTTTTCATAAAACCAAAAATGAGAATGTTCTTTTTCCTTTTAGGGCACCTTAAAGCTGTCTTGAATTTATATATATTCTAAGAAGATTCAACTTTTTATTTTGAGTTTTTGGTGGTATGTTAACTATAGAATAATGAAAATATTTCCATGTGAATTAAGGGAGGGTACAACATGAAAATAGGAGTACCGACTGAGATAAAAAATAATGAAAATCGAGTAGCGATGACACCGGCGGGCGTATTGAATCTTGTGGCATCAGGTCATGAAGTATTTATTCAAAAAGGTGCTGGAATTGGTTCAGGGTTTACAGATGAAGAATATGAAAGTGCTGGTGGTGTTATCGTAGAAACACCGACTCAAGCATGGTCGATGGACATGGTCATGAAAGTAAAAGAACCGCTTCCTGAGGAGTACTGTTTTTTCCGAGAAGGTCTAATTCTCTTCACTTATTTACATCTTGCGCCTGAGCCAGAACTTACTAAAGCATTAACGGATAATAAAGTTGTTGGCATTGCGTACGAGACAGTTCAACTGCCGAATGGGACACTTCCTCTCCTTACACCGATGAGTGAAGTGGCAGGAAGAATGGCTGCGCAGATAGGTGCTCAATTCTTAGAAAAACCAAAAGGTGGGCTAGGTATCCTCTTAAGTGGAATACCTGGAGTAAGGCGTGGAAAAGTAACGGTAATCGGAGGCGGTGTGGTCGGGACGAATGCTGCTAAGATCGCTATGGGACTTGGAGCGGATGTTACAATCATTGATTTGAACCCCGAACGACTTCGTCAGCTTGATGATATTTTCGGTGTTGAGATCAACACGCTTATTTCAAATCCACTTAATATAGCTCTTGCCGTTCAAGAATCAGCATTGGTTATTGGAGCTGTGTTAATTCCGGGTGCTAGAGCACCTAAGCTTGTGACCGAAGAGATGATTAAAGGCATGCAGCCAGGTTCTGTAATCGTGGATGTTGCCATTGATCAAGGTGGAATCTTTGAAACGGTTGACCGCATCACGACACATGATAATCCGACGTATGAAAAACATGGCGTTCTTCATTATGCAGTGGCTAACATGCCAGGCGCTGTTCCGAGAACTTCAACGATCGGTCTGACTAACGTTACAGTCCCTTATGCTCTTCAAATTGCAAACAAAGGTTATGTTCAAGCCTGTTTAGATAATGAAGCTCTACTCAAAGGGATCAATACATTAGATGGGTTCGTAACATACAAAGCGGTTGCTGAATCGCATCAACTAGACTATCAAGATGCCGTATCCATTCTAAAATCAAACAAATAAATACCACAAAGAAAAAGTTCGCATTCCTTTTCTCTGGAATCGGACTTTTTTTCTGTTCTATAATAGGGTATGTACATTAGTAGTGTATTTCAGCGTTTAATTTGAGGAGGGAGCATGTAATTATGAAAGTGACATACCACGGACATTCTGTACTTGAAATTCAAACCGAGCAACATTCTATTTGGATCGACCCTTTTATAAACGGTAATGGACAAGCTAAGATTGATGTTAAGGACGTAAAAGCCGATGTGATTCTTTTAACACACGGTCATAACGATCATGTAGGTGACACGGTTGAGATCGCAAAAGCGAATAACAGCTTGGTCGTTGCGCCATTTGAACTTGCTGAGTACTTACAAACACTCGGTGTAGAGGCACATCCTATGCATATAGGAGGAAGCCGCACATTTGATTTTGGAAAAGTGAAATTCACTCAAGCTTTTCATGGATCAAGTTATTCGCAAGAAGATGGCACTGTCGTATATACGGGAATGCCAGCGGGAATTTTATTCTCACATGGTGGGAAAACGCTATACCATGCTGGAGATACAGCTCTATTCTCAGATATGAAATTAATTGGAGAGTTTGCAAAACCAGATATTGCTTTCTTGCCTATAGGTGACAATTTTACAATGGGACCTGAGGATGCATTAATCGCAGCAGAGTGGATCGGTGCTGAGGTTACCGTGCCAATCCATTACAACACGTTTCCTGTGATTGAACAGGATCCTGTGGCCTCATTCACATCTAAACTCGGAAACAAAGGAAAAGTGCTCATAAGCGGTGAAAGCATAAGTGTATAATGATTCTAACCTCCCTTTCTATGCATATTGATGATAGTAAGGGAGGTTGTGTTTTTTATGAGACAAGAAAAAATGGCAAAAGTGTTAATGTTGTTGGTGCTTTTCTATGTAGCGATACCTGTTTTATCTTTTGACGGTCCTTTGCTGCAACAACTTTTCTCGGCAGCATGGATGGGATTTGCGGGTATGCTTTTAGTTAGCCTTTTGTTTAAGAAAGATACACCAGAGAAAAGAGCTGTTAAAAAGCAAATAGTGACTCCAGATTCAAAAATGAAAAAAAGGATACACATGGAAAGTTGAGTTTCTGTTCTAATGCCTGTATAATCTGTATTAGTCAAAGCGATAAAACAGATAGATACAGGTAGAAGGAACGGTGAATGTAATGCTAACCAAGCATGAACAAATATTACAGCATATTTTGGACCTTGATGTCGGATCAAAAATCTCCGTTCGGCAAATAGCAAAAGATCTGACCGTTAGTGAAGGAACAGCTTATCGAGCGATAAAAGAAGCAGAAAATCAAGGAATCGTAAGCACGATCGAACGAGTTGGTACGATACGTATTGAAAGACAAGCAAAGAGTAACATTGAAAAGTTAACGTTTGCTGAAGTAGTAAATATTGTTGAAGGACAAGTACTTGGCGGCCGCGCTGGTCTTCATAAAACGCTGCACAAATTTGTAATCGGGGCCATGAAACTTGAAGCGATGATGCGCTATGTTGATGCAGGAAGTTTATTGATCGTAGGTAACCGTGTAAACGCTCATGAACTTGGACTTAAAGCAGGAAGTGCAATCTTAGTTACTGGTGGCTTTGATACAGAGGAAGAAGTGAAACGACTCGCAGATGATCTAGAGCTTCCTGTTATCTCTACGAGCTATGATACCTTTACTGTTGCGACTATGATTAATAAAGCCATCCATGATCGTTTGATTAAGAAAGATATCGTTTTAGCATCTGATATTTTAATTCCGATCGATGAGACGCATTATCTTTATCAACATGATAAAGTGCAGCGTTGGCACGAGTTGAATCAACAAACTATGCATAGTCGTTATCCGGTTGTAGATCAAGGTAATCGCGTAACAGGAGTAGTTACTTCCAAAGATATAATAGGGGTACCTGTTTCCATGCAAGTAGAAAAAGTAATGACTCGTGCACCTTTAACCGTTACGGAAAAAACATCTGTTGCTGCTTGTGCTCATATGATGATCTGGGAAGGAATCGAACTCCTTCCTGTTATCGGAACTTCTCACAAACTGATCGGAATTTTAACAAGACAAGATGTATTAAAAGCGATGCAGATGATGCAAAAGCAGCCTCAAGTAGGTGCTACTTTTGATGATCTTATTACGACAGAGTTAAAAGAGCAAAAAGTAGATAATGAGATCTCGTACTTCTGTAGAATTACACCACAGATGACCAATCATCTTGGAACTGTTTCATACGGCGTTTTAATGACGATCGTGACGGAAACTGCGCGAAAAGCACTGAGAAAAATTAAAAAAGGCGACCTCGTTGTGGAGAATGTTACGTTTTATTATATTAAGCCCGTACAGATTGATAGTGATATTGAACTGATCCCGCGAGTGCTGGAAGTGAGCCGGAAATTTGGGAAAGTAGATGTTGAGATCCATCATGATGGAAAGATTGTTGGAAAAGCTATGATGATGGCACAACTTCTTGATCATCGTTCATAAAAAAAAAGTCCCAGGTTCAGGGACTTTTTATCCATACGTAATTAATTTTTCTGTGCTTCTTTACGTGCAAGTGTAAGGAAATGCTTGTACATTTTATAATTCATGATCAACAGTACAATTCCATAGATTAAGAAAATAAGTGCCACCCAAAGTTGAACACGTCCTTCAACAGCAGTGAGTTCGTTCAGACCGAAAGAAGCTAAGAATGAACCGAGTGCCATTTTTGCTTTTGTGCCTGTCCACCGCTTTAAGAATGGTTCTTTTGCGCGCACTTCAGAGACTTTATAGAACACATAAAGAGAAAAAGAAAGTATAATTAGGATAATAAAAATAGGCATTGAAAATTCCCCCAAGTATTTACTCCACTATATTGTAAACGTTTAAAACCATAATTGCCACAACGACATCTAAAAGGAGTCTGCTATGAAAGAACAAATCTTACAAAGAATTGAACAGTATGAAAAGATAATTATTCATCGACATGTCAGACCAGACCCGGATGCGCTTGGATCACAAGGTGGGCTTTCTGCGATCATCAAAGCAAGTTATCCTCAAAAAGAAGTGTATGTTGTAGGGGAAGAGGAAGCGGGCCTCACATTTCTAAACACAATGGATGTTATAGAAGATGATGTTTATAAAGGGGCTTTGGTCATTATTTGCGATACTGCAAACTCACCTCGAATCAGTGATCACCGTTATTCACTAGGAGATTTTGTTATTAAAATCGATCATCATCCAAATGAAGATCCTTATGGAGATTTGATTTGGGTTGATACTGAAGCAAGTTCTACATCAGAGATGATCATGGATCTTTACCTTTATGGAGCAACGTCTGGATTAAAACTTGATGAACATGCAGCAAGACTTATCTATGCTGGTATTATTGGTGACACTGGTCGCTTTTTATTTTCAAACACGACTAAAAAAACACACTATTATACAGCAACGTTATTAGAGACAGGATTCTCACCCTCAGAAATTCACGGGAATTTATATAAGATATCTGAAAAACTCGTTCGGTTGAACGGTTATGTTCTTCAAAATTTTTCGATTGCAGATAATTGTGTAGGTTATATTCATTTAACTAAAGATACATTAGAAGAGTTCGGCACTTCTGCCGGTGAAGCATCACTGTTAGTAAATTCTTTTTCGCATGTTGAAGGCTTGTTAGCGTGGGTGTTTTTTGTGGATGAACCAGATCAGATCAGAGTTAGATTGCGGTCGAAAGGTCCTGTTGTTAATAAGATAGCAGCTAAATTCAACGGCGGTGGGCATCCGAGAGCATCAGGAGCAACGGTATATACAAAAGACGAAACGATGTCTGTACTAGCAGAACTTCGGAACCTTTGTAAAGAATATAAATCCAAATAAAAAAGGCCTCATCGGGGGGCCTTTTTATGCTTTAGCATGATATATTTAGTTAGCTTTTTCAGGGATAAACCAAGAGCCAACATCTGTTACATCTTCATGCACTTTTAAGTTTAATTTTGCAAGCTCTCTCTTGATTAGGTCTGCTACTTCTTTCGTTTCTGCAAAAGCAGAAAAGCCATTCTGTAATTCCTTTACCTTTTCACGGGCAAGTTCTTTTCGATTGATAATCATGTAGTTTCCCCCCAATAATCACTCTTGAAATATTCTTTACACATATTTTATACAATTGAAGGAGGGATTGCCATTTCTTTGCCCAAAGATTCATAAAAATGTAATATTTCGACCATTATTTATGCATAATCATTCACTGATTTTAGCTGAGATATAGATTCGAAGAACACCCGTGTATAAATACAAATGATCGATCTTGACTTCATAAGCTTGCTCATCGTCATCGAGTCGGTACGTTTTATTTTCAATAGCTTGTACGAGTAAGGAATGGCTTTTTGCGAGTGTTTCTGTATCTTCTCCTATAAGGTGCTCTAGGTCGTCTTCAACTGCTTTTGCCAAGTGCAGCCTAGTTAAGTTTGATAATTTTGAAGAATCTTGGTTTGAAAATCTTGCATTCACTTCATGTAGTTTAAACTTCTTAGCAAGTTCTTTGTTTGCTTTTTCATCATCGGAAGTTAAGATCTCGTTCTTTTTTTCTAGATCATTTATTTCTGCTTGCTGGTTCTCGATTTTAACAATCAGCCTCTCATGAGCCAAGCCGCCTTGTATTAAAAAAAATGCCCAGCCGATAATAAATCCGATCGCTATCCCAGCAAAAAAACGCTGATAGCCTTTTCGTTGATATAGCGGGGGGATCCTCATCAGTTGATGTTCTCCTGGCTGAGCCATTGAATCAATTGCATGGCAGAATTAGCCCCAGCAATCGCTACGAAAATATAAGTTAATTGTTTGAAAATCTCTATAGTAGCGCCGTTTTCAAAACTTCGCTCGAAGTTCGTGATCGTATCGAACGTACCACCAATAGCAGCGACGATTGCCCATATTTTAAGTCTTTTCGCAAGTTCCATCATCTCTAAGATCGGTGCTTTTCCTACAAGAAAAGCGGCAAGCCCGCCGATTAACGCTCCGCCCAACAATACACCGAAAGCTATAGCAAAATCTAATATGATATTCGCAAAAAATTCACGTACCATGAGACAACCTCCCCTCTTAATCAATGTATGGGAAGTAGATGAAGTGTATGCTAATTTGAGTGAAAATGAATAATCGCTCGTAATTCATAACTGTTTCATTAACACATGCGAACTTCTGTACTATAATGGAATGCAAACAGGTGCGTAAAGGAAGTGATGGTATGGGATTTGTCCCACTGCATATACATAGTGAATACTCGCTTCTTGAAAGCTCTTGTCGAATTGAAGAGCTTGTTCAATATGCAAAAGAGCTTGGATATACCTCGTTAGCGTTAACAGATAAATCCAATATGTATGGAGCATTAAAATTTTATACAACCTGTGTAAAAGCTGGCATCAAACCTATCATTGGATTAGAAGCAGAAGTTGGAAGAAATCAAGCAGATACAAAAGAGAAGATAAGTTCACACCACAAACTTCTTTTATATGCCATGAACATAGAAGGCTATGAAAATCTATTAAAACTCACAACGCTTATGCAGACTAAGCTGGACGGTGAAGTGTCACCTCTTTCTTATGAAGAAATCTCAAATCATGCTGAAGGCCTTATTGCTGTTTCATCAGGAATAGAAGGTGAGGTTCAGCAGTATCTTACTCGTGAAAACCTTGACGATCAAATATTAGATCGGATGCTTCAATTCTATAAATCGTGTTTTAAAGACCGCTTTTACCTTGGAATAGAAGATCATGATACAGGTATAGAGAAAACAATAAATCTCCAATTGCACAACCTTTCAAGGAAATATCTCATCCCTCTCGTTTGTATGCATGAAACGTATTATATGAAAAGAGAGGATGCAGACGCGCATGATATCCTGCTTTGCATCAAACAAGGCGAGAAGAAAAACAATCGTGATCGATTTAAACTGCAGACCGATGAGTTTTATTTTAAATCCCCAACAGAAATAGAACGTCTATTTTCCCATGCTGAAGAGGCACTGGATACAACGTCCAAACTGGCAGAAAGATGTTCGCTCGAGCTTGATCTTGGTAACATCGCTTTGCCCAAATACCCTGTTCCTGACAATAAGAACAGCTATGAATATTTAACAGAGCTGTGCAATAAAGGACTTTTAAATCGGTACGAAACGATAACACCTGAAATCAAAGATCGATTAACATACGAACTCAATATTATTAAAAGCATGAACTTTGAAGATTATTTCTTGATTGTATGGGATTTTATGAAATTTGCACACGACGAAAAGATGATCACAGGACCAGGAAGAGGTTCTGCAGCAGGTTCATTAGTCGCTTACGTCCTTAAGATCACCAATGTTGATCCTATTCATCATCAACTGATCTTCGAGCGCTTCTTAAACCCTGAACGGATCACGATGCCTGATATTGATATCGATTTTCCTGATAACCGTCGTGATGAAGTATTAAGTTATGTTGCGCGTAAATATGGTACAGATTATGTTGCACAGATCATTACTTTTGGAACATTAGCTGCAAGAGCTGCGATAAGGGATTCGGGCAGAGTAATGGATTTTGCTCCAGCCCTTATTGATCTTACCGCTAAGAATATTCCATCTAGACCAGGAATAACGTTGGAAAATGCGTTGAAAGAATCAGCGGGCCTGCAACAGGCGTACAAGAATGAACCTGATGTGAGAAAGCTAGTTGAGATCGCAATGACACTTGAAGGTTTACCGAGGCACGCATCAACCCATGCTGCAGGCGTAGTCTTGTCAGGAGCACCACTTGTTCAAAAAGTACCTTTACAAACCGGTCATGACGGTATACCTCTTACACAATATAGTATGGAATGGCTTGAAGCTGCAGGACTGTTGAAGATGGACTTTTTGGGCTTGCGAAATTTATCGCTCATTGAAAACATCTTATGGGCGATCGAAGAAAATGAAAATGTGAAGATTAGTCTGAATGATATTCCATTCAACGACGCTAAAACATTTGATCTTCTTGCAAAAGGTGATACTACTGGGGTGTTTCAGCTTGAGTCTGACGGGATGAGAAAAGTTCTTCAGCAGCTTAAACCGACGGAGTTTGAAGATATCGTAGCGGTGAATGCTCTTTATCGGCCGGGTCCGATGCAGAATATTCCCGACTATATTGCAGGCAAACATCGTCTGAAGACTGTGCAATACATGCACCCTGATCTGGAACCGATTTTACAATCAACATATGGTGTGATCGTTTATCAAGAACAGATTATGCAGATTGCAACAAAAGCTGCTGGTTTCACACTAGGAGAGGCAGATTTGCTTAGGAGAGCAGTAGGCAAGAAGAAAAGGGATATTCTTCTACGTGAGAGACAACACTTTGTTGCGGGGTGTCTAGAGCAAGGCTATGATGAAAAATCTGCAGATGCGTTGTACGACTTGATCGTACGTTTTGCTGATTATGGATTTCCTAGGAGCCATGCTGTTGCATACAGTGTGATCGCTTATCAACTTGCCTTTTTAAAGGCGAATTATCCAGCCTACTTTATGGCGGCTCTGCTTTCAAGCGTGATTGGGAATCATGATAAAGTGAATCAATATATTAAAGAATCCGAGCAAAGAGGAATTCCTGTTCTACCACCATCCATAAAAAAAGGCAGTGAAATTTTTATTTCAAACGGATCTACTATCACATTTGGTCTGTTGGCAATAAAAAACGTTGGTTACAATGCAATTAGGATGTTGATGACAGAGAACCAAAAAGAACCGTTTCATGATCTGTTCGATATTTGTTCACGTTGTCCTCAGAAAGTTGTGAATAAACGTACACTCGAATCATTAATTTTTGCAGGAGCTTTGGATGAATTGGGGCAAGATAGAGCAGTGTTGCTAGCTTCATTAGAAACTGCGATTGAATATGGTGAAGAGTTTCAGGAAATTTCACGAAAGAATCAGATGTATCTTTTTGATGATGATATTAATTTGCCTAAACCTTCCTATGTTTCTGTTCAATCTTTTCAAGAAAGCGAAAAACTTAAGTTTGAAAAAGAAGCTTTAGGCTTTTTCTTTTCTTCACATCCGCTGCAAAGATTTCGAACGACCTTAATCAGCTGGAAAGCGGTTAACATCAATGAGTTAAAAGAAAAAAAATCATCCGTTCGTCTAGGTGTTCTTGTGGACAAAGTACGAGCGATCAAAACCAAAAAAGGAGAACTCATGGCATTCCTGACGATCAGTGATGAAAGTGGTGAGATAGAGGCCGTGGCTTTTCCGAAAGTTTATGAAGCGTACCATTCTCTTCTTCAGAAAGGACAACAATTGTTTATAGAAGGAAGTGTGGAGCACCGTAACGAATCACTGCAGATTCTTGTGAATAAATGCAGACTGCTCGAAGATCTAAAGTCAAATGAGCAGCCGACCCTATTTATTAAAATAGATAAAGACCATCAGTCGTCTCAGCATCTGAATGCGATGAAGACCATTTTCGACGAATCTAAAGGTTCTACATCTGTTGTTTTGATCTATGAAGAGAATAGACAAAAGGTCCAGATTTCACAAAAAGTAAATGTTTCCGAAAACTTGTTATTAGAATTGCAATCTGTTATTGGTGAGGGTAATGTCGTATTTAGAAGAAATTAAAAACCTTTACAGCTTGTTAACTTTTGTTATAATGGATGAGTCAATATTAGTGGTCTGACCACCTCCTAATTGGCTTATCAACCTTAAATTTAAAATCATTAGGAGATGAAAAAATGTCTACATTAAGAGAAGAAGCACTACACATGCACCGCACACATCAAGGGAAATTAGAATCAAAATCAAAGGTACCTGTACGTAACGCGAAAGATTTAAGCTTAGCATATTCTCCAGGTGTGGCAGAGCCGTGTAAAGATATTTATGATGACAAAACGAAAGTCTATGACTATACGATGAAGGGTAACACAGTAGCTGTTGTTTCTGATGGAACAGCTGTATTAGGTCTCGGAAATATCGGGCCAGAAGCTGCACTTCCTGTAATGGAAGGAAAAGCAGTACTATTTAAGAGTTTTGCTGGCGTTGATGCGTTCCCAATCTGCTTGAATACGACAGATGTGGACAAGATCGTTGAAACGGTAAAATTACTTGAACCTACATTCGGCGGTGTGAACTTAGAAGATATTGCAGCACCGAATTGTTTCGTAGTCGAAGAGCGATTAAAGAAAGAAACGAATATTCCAATCTTCCATGATGATCAGCATGGTACAGCTATTGTTACGCTAGCGGGACTCGTAAATGCTCTTAAATTAACAGGACGTGAAATGTCTAAGATTAAGGTCGTTGTTAACGGAGCTGGAGCAGCTGGAATCGCAATTATTAAATTGCTAGATCGTTTTGGTGTGAAAGATATCATCATGTGCGACACAAAAGGTGCGATCTATGAAGGTCGTCCATTCGGAATGAACTCTGTGAAAAAAGAAGTAGCAAACTTTACAAACCGTACGAAACAAGAAGGAACACTTGCTGATGTCATTAGTGGTTCAGATGTTTTTGTAGGTGTTTCAGTAGAAGGTGCATTAACAAAATCAATGGTTGAGTCGATGAACCCTGAACCGATTATCTTTGCTATGGCTAACCCGAACCCTGAGATCATGCCACATGAAGCGCGTGAAGCAGGTGCGATGGTCATTGGAACAGGCCGATCTGATTTTCCTAACCAAGTAAATAACGTGTTAGCGTTTCCTGGTATTTTCCGCGGTGCTCTTGATGTTCGTGCAACACACATCAATGAGGAAATGAAGATTGCAGCGGTACATGCGATCGCAAATCTGGTGAACCCAGTAGAATTGACGGCGGATTATGTAATTCCAGCACCATTCGATCCGCGTGTAGCACCTGCTGTTGCTGCAGCTGTAGCTACTGCGGCTATGGAAACGGGAGTAGCAAGACTTCGTGTGAATCCTGAAGACATCGCTGAAAAGACTAAGAAACTAGCTATTATCGGAAAAGATGAATGAAACCGGTAGAGGAGAGAGGAATGTCTGTCCAGCCTACCGAAAAAGTATATATAGAAATTCTTAAACAAATTAAAGCGATTATCGTTGAGGACGGTCTTCAAGCGGGTGACAAGCTCCCATCTGAAAGGGAGCTGAGTGACCGCCTGAAGGTTGGAAGGTCATCTGTTCGCGAAGCACTGCGATCTCTAGAACTTTTAGGTCTGATCGAGACAAGAAGAGGCGAAGGGACCTTTATTCGTGAAGCAACCGGACACCGGCTCGTTGAAGTGCTAGCTTCGTTCATCTTGAATGATAATAAAGCTAGACACGATCTTCAGGAAACAAGACATATTGTTATTAAAGACTGTGTGGAGCTTGCTGTACGCAGAGCTGAATCTGCCACTATCTCTAAACTGACAAATCTTATTGAACAGATGGATACGAACGAACAAGAGCAAGTTCATAGAGCTTGCAAACAATTCGAAAAAATTGTGATCCAAGCATGCGGCAATCA
Organism: Fictibacillus sp. 18YEL24; assembly: GCF_015903855.1. Lineage (GTDB taxonomy): Bacteria > Bacillota > Bacilli > Bacillales > Fictibacillaceae > Fictibacillus > Fictibacillus phosphorivorans_C. The sequence continues at coordinate 149,496 of NZ_JACZDT010000005.1, read as the reverse complement.
TCTTCTTTATCGTTTATATGTAGAACTAACGGGTTATGGGTCTTCATTGCAACGAGCAAACTCGTACTGGTCACGAGCATTTTGTGAGGAAGTCCTGACACTTCTTCAATCAAAAGATGCTGTGAAGCTGACGAGTTTGTTATCAAAACAAAACGATGCTCTAAACGCAATCGAATAGGTGGTGTTATTCATTTATGATTAAAGGATTGTTTGTAAAAAAGAAAAAATATGCCACGATACCAACTGGTAAAGTTAAACAAGACGTTCCAGAAGGAATTATGAGTAAATGTCCAGAATGCAAGCACATCATGGTAACAAAAGAGTTAAGAAAAAACTTACTTGTATGTCAAGGCTGTCAATATCATTATCCAATGTCATCACAAGAACGAATAGCGGCTCTGATTGATGAAGGAACCTTTACAGAATATGATGCAGACATGATTTCTGGAAATCCTTTAGAGTTTCCAGATTATGTTGAGAAACTTGAAGGTGACCGAAAGAAAACAAAAATTAATGAAGCCGTTGTTACAGGTGCCGGTCAGATTGATGGCCGTGATGTAACATTAGCGGTTATGGATTCTCGCTTTAGAATGGGTAGCATGGGTTCTGTTGTAGGTGAGAAGATCACACGTGCGATCGAGCACGCGATCGATCAAGAAACACCGTTTATCATCTTTACAGCATCTGGCGGAGCTAGAATGCAAGAAGGCGTATTGAGTTTGATGCAGATGGCTAAAACGAGTGTAGCTCTTAAACGTTTGAGTGACAAAGGGTTGTTGTTTATCTCTATCATGACACACCCGACAACTGGTGGCGTTTCCGCAAGTTTCGCATCTGTAGGTGATTACAATTTTGCTGAACCTAAGGCTTTGATCGGGTTTGCTGGCAGAAGAATCATAGAACAAACGATTCGCCAGGAATTGCCGGATGATTTTCAGACAGCAGAGTTTTTATTAAAACACGGGCAGTTAGATAGAGTCATCCATAGAAGTGAAATGAAGAAAACATTGAGTACGTTAGTAAAGATTCATACAGAAGGGAGGGTGTAAAGCATGGCAGCAGAACTAGAATTTGAAAGACCGATACACGAACTGGAGAAAAAAATCGCAGAGCTTAAGTCATTTATGGATGAGAAAGATATTGATTTAACAGACGAGATCAAGAGGCTAGAAGAAAAATTGTCTAACCTTGAAAACAGTACGTATTCAGAGATGAAGCCATGGGATCGTGTTCAAATTGCCAGACATGCTGAACGCCCAACTACCCTTGATTATATTAACTATCTTTTTACGGATTTCATTGAATTACACGGAGACCGTCTCTTTGGGGACGATGAAGCGATCGTTGGAGGAGTAGCTTTTTATAAGGAACTTCCTATTACGATCATCGGACACCAAAGAGGAAAGGATACGAAAGAAAATCTTCGTCGTAACTTCGGTATGCCTCATCCAGAAGGCTATCGCAAGGCACTGCGTTTAATGAAACAAGCCGAGAAGTTTAATAGACCTATTATCTGTTTTATTGATACAAAGGGAGCATATCCAGGAAAAGCAGCTGAGGAAAGAGGACAGAGTGAAGCGATCGCTCGTAATTTAGTTGAGATGGCTGGGTTAACTGTTCCTGTTATTTGTGTTGTGATCGGAGAAGGCGGAAGCGGTGGAGCATTAGCGTTAGGTGTAGGAAATTACGTACACATGCTCGAGAACTCAACTTATTCTGTTATCTCTCCAGAAGGAGCAGCTGCCATTCTTTGGAAAGACGCTTCAATGGCAAAGAAAGCAGCAGAATCTATGAGAATCACTGCTCCAGACTTAAAAGAGTTAGGAATTATTGATGAGATTATTGAAGAAGTTAAGGGCGGAGCACATAAAGACGCTAAGCATCAAGCAGAATTGATCGACCAGGTTTTGGAAGATTCTTTACATTCTTTGCTGTCAATGTCACAAGAAGAGCTCATAAATCAACGCTATGAAAAATATAAAAAAATCGGACAATTTGGGTTTGTAAACGATTCCATTGTTGTTAAATAGGGAATGTGCCTTTCTGCTTAGGGAAAGGCGCATTTTTTTGCCTATTGTTGTCTATTGTGTTCAACATTTGAACATGATATTTTAATAAGACGAGAGAACTAGAGAGGTGAAATGTTTCATGAAGCGGATAGGAGTTCTAACAAGTGGTGGCGATTCACCAGGCATGAACGCTGCGATTCGGGCGGTTGTTCGAAAAGGAATCTACCATGACTTAGAAGTTTATGGGATATACAATGGTTATGCAGGACTAATTTCGGGGAATATTAAGAAACTAGAATTAGGATCTGTTGGAGATATTATACACCGTGGAGGCACGATGCTTCATTCAGCACGTTGTTTAGAGTTCAAAACACCAGAAGGACAACAAAAAGGTATCGAGCAGTTGAAAAAATTCGGTATTGAAGGATTAGTCGTTATTGGTGGAGACGGATCTTTCCAAGGTGCTAAGAAATTGTCTGAACAAGGTTACCCAACGATTGGTGTACCTGGTACGATCGACAATGACATTCCGGGTACAGATTTTACAATCGGTTTTGATACAGCTTTAAATACGATTATCGATGCGATTGATAAGATTCGTGACACGGCTACTTCACATGAGCGTACTTATATCATTGAGGTAATGGGACGTGACGCTGGTGACTTGGCTCTATGGGCTGGTCTTGCAGATGGTGCTGAGACGATCCTCATTCCAGAAGAAGATCATAAAATGGATCAAGTCGTACAAAAGCTGCAACGAGGACATGAGCGCGGTAAGAAACACAGTATCATAATTGTCGCTGAAGGTTGTGGAAGCGGCGTTGATGTTGCTAAAGAGATCGAAAGGCTTACAGACTTCGAGACAAGGGTTACGGTTCTGGGTCACATCCAACGTGGTGGTTCCCCTACAGCTTTTGACCGTGTACTAGCAAGCCGTCTAGGTGCGCAAGCGGTTGAACTTTTATTAGAAGGTAAAGCTGGGCGTACAGTAGGTATCGAAAATAACAAACTTGTTGATTATGACATTACAGAAGTATTATCTAGAAAACATTCAATAGATAAACAAATGTATAAATTATCACAAGAATTATCCATATAATCTGCTAATGCATCGTACGGCTGCAGTTTGACTGCAGATGCCTTACGATGCCTTTCTGCGAAAAAAGAAAACCAGGAGGCCATTTACATGATGCGCAAAACAAAAATCGTTTGTACGATAGGACCGGCAAGCGAAAGTATTGATAAGTTAAAAGAATTAATGAATGCTGGGATGAACGTTTCCCGCCTAAATTTCTCACACGGTGACTTTGATGAGCACGGTCAACGAATCATCAACATTCGTGAAGCTTCTAAAGAGCTTGGAAAAACAGTTGCGATCCTTTTAGATACGAAGGGACCTGAGATCCGCACTCAAACGCTTGAAGGCGGAGTTGCTGAACTTGTTGCTGGAAACGAATTGATCGTTTCTATGGAAGAAGTAGTTGGTAACGACAAAAAGATCTCTGTAACTTATCCAGGTCTTGTTGAAGACGTACATGTTGGATCAAGAATCCTTCTTGATGATGGACTGATCGAACTTGAGGTAACAGCGATCGGCGAAAAAGAACTGACTACAAAGATCTTAAACTCCGGTACATTAAAGAACAAAAAAGGTGTAAACGTACCTAACGTAAGCGTAAAACTTCCAGGTATTACAGACAAAGATGCAAAAGATATCGAGTTTGGCATTGAACAAGGTGTTGATTTTATTGCTGCGTCATTCGTACGTCGTGCAACAGATGTTCTTGAAATTCGTGAGATCTTAGATCGACACAATGCAAACCATATTCAAATCATACCTAAGATTGAGAACCAAGAAGGTGTAGACAATATCGATGAGATCCTTGCTGTTTCTGACGGTCTGATGGTAGCGCGTGGTGACCTTGGTGTTGAGATCCCGGCTGAAGAAGTACCTCTTGTTCAAAAAATGTTAATCAAGAAGTGTAACGAGCTTGGAAAACCAGTTATTACGGCAACTCAAATGTTAGATTCTATGCAACGTAACCCGCGCCCAACGCGTGCTGAAGCGAGTGACGTAGCAAACGCGATCTTTGACGGAACTGATGCGATCATGCTATCAGGTGAAACAGCTGCTGGTACTTATCCAGTTGAAGCGGTTCTTACCATGCATAAGATTGCAAGCCGTGCAGAAAGCTCGTTGAACTATAAAACATTATTATCTTCAAGAAGCAAAGAGAGCAAAACGACAATTACAGATGCGATCTCTCAATCTGTTTCCTTTACAGCTCTTAACCTAGATGCAGATGCAGTTATTACTGCTACTGAAAAAGGTCAAACAGCTCGCATGATTTCAAAATATCGTCCAAAAGCTCCTATTATCGCAGTAACAAGCAACGAAGATGTTTGCCGTAAGCTTGCACTTGTTTGGGGAGTAACACCAGTTAAAGGTGAAAAAGCTGGAACAACAGATGAAATGTTCCAAATTGCAATTGATTCAGCGCTTAAAGCAGAAGCTGTTCAACACGGAAACCTTGTTGTGATCACGGCAGGTGTACCAGTAGGTGAATCTGGATCTACAAACCTAATGAAGGTCCACATCATTGGTGATGTGCTTGCTAAAGCTCAAGGAATCGGACAATCATCTGCTTCAGGAAAAGTAGTTGTAGCTAAAACAGCTCAAGAAGCGATGGATAAGATGACTGAAGGTGCAATTCTAGTAACGGTAGGAACTGACCGTGACATGATTGGTGCGTTCGAAAAAGCATCTGCTGTTATTACAGAAGAAGGCGGATTAACAAGCCATGCTGCTGTATGTGGAGTATCACTAAGTATTCCGGTTATCGTTGGCTTACAAAATGCAACTGAAATCTTTAAAGATGGACAAGAGATTACGATTGATGCTTCTGTTGGATACATCTATGACGGAAGAAAGAACGTTATCTAATGATACGAAAAGAGAAGGGTGAAACCTTCTCTTTTTTGATTCGTAAAAAAGGAATAGGCTTGATTCCTTATTACATGTTTAATGAAAGCGGTGGTTTATTTGTTTCGTAAGCTTTTACCGATCTTTATTCTTATTCCTGCCATCGAAGTAGGACTCTTTATACTGGCTGGACAATATATAGGAATTCCAGCGACGATTGCTGGGATATTTATAACGGGTATACTAGGCGCTTATTTAGCAAAAAGAGAAGGTGTACAAACCCTTCAACGTGTGAAGGTGCAACTTGAGAGCGGACAGATGCCAGGAGAGGCAGTTCTTGATGGGGCATGTATCCTAGTCGGTGGAGCATTACTCTTAGCACCTGGATTTCTAACCGACATTCTAGGGTTCTTCTTACTTATCCCTCCACTAAGAAAGCCTGTGAAGTTGTGGATGAAAGCAAAACTCTTCCAAAAGATGCAATCAGGACAGTTTTACTTCATAAAAAGAAGGTAGAGTTACTAGTTACTGACAGAGTCAACATTGTAAATCATATGAGGCTGTTTTCTAAACGATTTTTGCTTTCAAGTCTGTTTGTTTACTCTTCTTTGACCGTTGATTGGAGTGAAAGGTGCGAGACTCCTGCGGGACAGGTGGGCAGGTGAGACACTTAAAGGCGCAAAGCGGCAAGTGGCTCACCGCCTGCCCCGCGGAAAGCGAGCAGCCTGTAATGGAAATCGACTACTTTCAAAAGCAACAATGAACATGAAAACAATCAAACAAAAAGAACGATGCTCACTTAGAGCATCCGTTCTTTTATTTGTGTATAGGCTTCATAACAAATTGATAGAGCTCATGAAAGAACTTTGCTTCATACAGCGCACGAATTACAACTAGGATAACAGGCCCGATGATAAGGCCGATAAACCCTAGAAGCTGGAATCCAGCAAATAAAGAAACTAGTGTCGCGAGAGGATCAAGTCCGATCGTTTGTGATAGAAGCTTTGGTTCCATGATCTGTCGCTGAATAACGACAACACCATACAAGATGGATAGTCCGATCGTTAGCGTGTAATTTCCTGTTAAGAAGCAGTAAGCGATCCACGGCAGAAAAACAGCACCTGTCCCAAGGTATGGTAGCAGATCGATCGCTCCGATCAGTACAGATATGGTTACAGCATAGTCAATACGCATCAACAAGAGACCTACTAATACGATACAAGCTGTTATAGAGATTAAGGTTAACTGAGCTTTTAAAAAGCCAAATAAAGCTTTTCGGAGTTCTACATATACGGTTGTGACAGTATGGATTAACTTTTCAGGGAAGAGCGCGTTAAGGAATCCTGTTAGACGATACCAATCCTTACTAATAAAGAAAGCAGCGAGAAGTGAAAAAATAAAAACCGTTAAAAAAGTTGGAAGACTTACGATCATTAGAGAGACACTATTAATCACGGCCTGTGTCATACTGGAAGCATTTGTGGTAATACCTGTTCCGATCTTCTCGATATTATCCATTACCGTTTCTTGCTGATCCGTTCCCAATTTGCTATAGATGGAGAGTAAATCTTGATATAAAGGAAGAACGTTCGTTTTAAAAGACCGTTCAAAATAAAAGACCAGCTCTTGAATATATGCGGGCAATTCATGTGCAATATAGGCAAAACCAGTCATCATCTCTTGAATCAGCAAGGTTAGTAACAAGACAATGACACCTAAAAGGCCTAATATAGAAAGAATGACGGCTAGAGCTCTATTCACTTTGAATCGATCCACGATAAAGTCTACAAAAGGATTGATCATCAGTGCTATGATTGCGCCTGCAATGAATGGATAAAGAATAGCGGAAACATAATAGCCAGAAAAAATAAGGGCAACAGCGAGGAATAGAATAAATCCTATACGCAACAAGCGATGTGTTAGTTCAGCATACAAATTTTTCACCTGCCTTTTCAGTACATATCATCTTTGAGAAAGGAATGAAACTATGGGACCTTTACTTTTTTTATTGGGGTTATTGATTATTGGCTTACTTGCAAAAAATCAATCATTAATCGTCGCAGTGGCATTTTTGTTAGTGTTAAAATTTACCGGTATGGGTGACAAATGGTTTCCTGCTATTCAGCAAAAAGGAATAAATTGGGGTGTGACGATCATAACGATTGCCGTATTAGTACCGATAGCATCCGGTGAGATAGGATTTAAACAGTTGTCTGATTCATTGCGTTCATATTATGCGTGGGTGGCTTTACTATCTGGAATTTTCGTTGCAGTGATCGCAAGTAAAGGACTTCATCTGCTTCAGAATGATCCTCATATTACGGCAGCTTTAGTCTTAGGAACGATCCTTGCTGTTGCTCTATTTCAAGGAGTGGCTGTTGGGCCATTGATCGGAGCAGGAATCGCTTATATGGCCATGAAATTAGTAGGATTGTTTTCAGGTTCATGACGGTTTCGGCACGAATTAAGTGATATCCGTTCACAAATATCAGATTATTGTTTATAATTGATATGTATGTCCCATTTCCTTTAAATAGTCTTTCATTTTTCAAGTCTCAGTTTCGAGATTAAAAAAGTTGGGAATGTAACCTTGAATCCAGCTTTTTTATTACAAGGAAAATGTAAGCTCTTTCTATTTTTTAAAAAGTGAAACAATTAAAGGAGAAGAGAGAATAACAGAAAAAAAGGAGAGATAGCCATGACAGCTACAAGAGGATTAGAAGGAATTGTTGCAACGACATCTTCTGTCAGCTCTATCATTGACGATGTATTAACCTATAGAGGATATAGCATTGATGACTTAGCTGAACATGCAACTTTTGAGGAAGTTGTATACTTGCTTTGGAATGGTAAACTGCCTTCCCAATCTGAACTAGAATCTTTTAAATCAGAACTTGCTGAGGCTAGTGAGCTGCCTGCAGAATTGTTGGAACAAATGAAATCGCTTCCTTTGAAGAATACACATCCTATGACTGTATTGCGTACAATCGTGTCGACATTAGCGATGTACGATCCAGAAGCAGAGGATATGTCTACAGATGGAAACTACAAAAAAGCCATCCGTCTTCAAGCTCAGATGTCATCACTCGTAACGGCATTTGCACGCATTAGGGAAGGAAAAGATCCGATTGCTCCTAAAAAAGAACTTAGCTATGCAGCTAACTTCCTATATATGCTTACAGGTAAAGAGCCTGATGAAATTTCTGAAACAGCTTTTAACAAAGCATTAGTTTTACATGCTGACCATGAGCTGAATGCATCCACGTTCACTGCACGTGTTTGTGTGGCTACTCTTTCTGATATCTATTCAGGAATTACAGCTGCGATCGGTGCTTTAAAAGGACCACTTCATGGTGGAGCAAACGAACAAGTTATGAAGATGCTTTCTGAGATCGGTGAAGAAGCAAACGTAGAATCTTACTTGGACAACGCGATTGAGAACAAACAAAAGATTATGGGCTTCGGTCACCGTGTTTATAAGAACGGAGATCCACGCGCAAAACATTTGCGTGAAATGTCTAAACAGCTAACATCTATCACAGGTGAAGAAAAATGGTATACGATGAGCGTTAAGATTGATGATACGCTGAAGCAGAAGAAAGGTTTGCTGCCAAACGTAGACTTCTATTCTGCAAGTGTTTATCACAGCTTAGGTATCGATCATGACCTATTCACGCCGATCTTTGCGATCAGCCGTGTTTCTGGCTGGATTGCACATATCTTAGAACAATACGAAAACAACCGTCTAATTCGCCCTCGTGCTGAATATATCGGACCTGACATGCAGCAATATGTTGCTTTAGAACAAAGATAATATAAAAAGGATAGGTTATATCACAAAAAGAGAAGGGATTCTTCTTCTCTTTTCCCTATGTTTTTTAGTAGACTAGTATAGTACATGCAATACAAGAATTAGGAGGAATTTAGAAATGTCTAACGGAGAACGTATTACAGTCGACAATGGTGTATTAAACGTACCAAATCAACCGGTGATCCCTTTTATCGAAGGTGACGGAACGGGTCCTGATATTTGGGCTGCTGCTTCACGTGTATTAGAAGCTGCTGTTGAAAAAGCATATAACGGTGAGAAAAAAATCGTTTGGAAAGAAGTATTAGCAGGAGAAAAAGCGTTTAACCAAACAGGTGAATGGCTTCCTGCAGAAACTCTTGATGTGATTCGCGATTACATAATTGCGATTAAAGGACCTTTAACAACGCCAGTAGGCGGAGGAATCCGTTCTTTAAACGTTGCTTTAAGACAAGAGTTGGATCTATTTACTTGTCTTCGTCCAGTTCAATACTTCAAAGGTGTGCCTTCACCAGTAAAACGCCCTGAAGATACAAACATGGTTATTTTCCGTGAGAATACAGAAGATATCTATGCTGGTATCGAGTATGCAAGTGGATCTGATGAAGTTAAAAAGTTGATTCAATTCCTACAAGATGAAATGGGAGCTAACAAAATTCGTTTCCCTGAAACTTCAGGTATCGGTATTAAGCCGGTTTCTTCAGAAGGTACACAGCGTCTAGTTCGTGCAGCGATTCAGTATGCAATCAACGAAGGACGTAAGAGTGTAACGCTTGTTCATAAAGGAAACATCATGAAATATACAGAAGGTGCTTTCAAGAACTGGGGTTATGAGTTAGCTGAAGCTGAGTTTGGTGATAAAGTATTCACGTGGGCTCAGTATGACCGCATTGTTGAAGAAAGCGGAAAAGATGCTGCAAACAAAGCACAAGCAGATGCTGAAGCTGCAGGTAAGATCATTGTTAAAGATTCTATCGCTGATATCTTCTTACAACAGATCTTAACTCGTCCAGCTGAGTTTGATGTAGTTGCTACGATGAACTTAAATGGAGATTACATCTCTGACGCTCTTGCTGCACAAGTTGGTGGTATCGGTATCGCACCAGGTGCTAACATCAACTACGAAACAGGACATGCAATCTTTGAAGCAACTCATGGTACTGCTCCAAAGTATGCTGGTCTTGATAAAGTAAACCCATCATCTGTTATTCTTTCAGGTGTGTTGATGCTTGAACATCTAGGATGGGGAGAAGCTGCTAAATTAGTACTTTCTTCTATGGAAAACACAATCGCGAGTAAGGTTGTTACTTACGACTTTGCACGCTTAATGGACGGCGCTACAGAAGTTAAATGTTCTGAGTTTGCTGACGAACTAATCAAAAACATGTAATCTAACTGACCCCTTTTTATAAGGGGTTTTCTCAACATCATTTATGCTTATTAAAACTGTTCCTGGAGGGAAAGACATGGCTAACAAACGAAAAAAGATTTCGGTTATTGGTGGAGGATTTACAGGAGCAACAACGGCTTTTATCTTAGGACAAAAAGAAGTTGGGGATGTAGTTTTAGTTGATATTCCTCAAATGGAGAACCCTACAAAAGGTAAAGCGCTCGACATGATGGAAGCAAGTCCTGTTCAAGGATTTGACGCGTCTATTACCGGTACTAGCGACTATGCAGATACAGCTGAATCTGATGTAGTGGTTATAACAGCAGGAATTGCTCGTAAGCCTGGAATGAGCCGTGATGACCTCGTGAACACCAACGCTGGAATCATGAAGAGCGTAACGAAAGAGATCGTTAAACATTCTCCTGATTGCACGATTATCGTATTAACTAATCCAGTCGATGCGATGACTTACACGGTATTAAAGGAATCTGGTTTCCCTAAAAGCCGTGTAATTGGACAATCTGGAATCTTAGATACAGCACGCTTCCGTACCTTTGTTGCTATGGAGCTTAACGTATCAGTAAAAGATGTTACTGGTTTTGTTCTTGGTGGCCATGGAGATGATATGGTTCCACTCGTACGCTACTCTTATGCAGGGGGAATTCCGTTAGAAAAATTAATCTCTAAAGAGCGTTTAGATGCAATTGTTGAGCGCACGCGTAAAGGTGGGGGAGAAATCGTTAATCTATTAGGTAACGGATCTGCCTATTATGCACCAGCTGCTTCCTTGGTTGAGATGGTAGAAGCGATCGTTAAAGACCAACGAAGAGTGCTTCCTTCAATCGCCTTCCTAGAAGGTGAGTATGGATATGATGGTATCTGTCTCGGCGTTCCAACGATTCTTGGCGGTGGCGGTCTAGAAGAAATCATTGAACTTGAGCTGACAGCAGAGGAGAAAGCAGCGCTTGATCAATCGGCTGAATCTGTTAAATCAGTTATGAAAGTATTAGCATAAGTGTGTGAAGAGTGTGTGAGAGATTCGGGCAAATTCCCGAATCTTTTCTCCTGTTAATAATGAAAGCGTTATCATCAAGAGGGGGGTCATTAAATGCTGATCGGAAAAAAACGAAAACTTGGAAGAAAAATAGATGAGATTCAAGCTGGTGAAAAATTAGAGATGCAAGAAACGATCGAAGATAAAGATCTTCTTTTGTATTTAGGCTTAACGAATGACAATAACCCATTATTCATTCAACACGATTATGCAACATTGACACCATACAAAAAGCCAGTCGTCCCTCAAGTAATGTTAATGGGAATGGTGACATCTGCTGTATCAAAATATTTACCGGGTCCTGGTAGTTCTATCGTGGAATCCAGTTTTACATTCATTAAACCTGTTTATCATTATTCGAAATTAACCTTTTTATTTGAAATCACTGAAGTAAATCGAGACAAGCATATTGTGCATATGAACGTTAGAGCGGAAAATGAGGAAGGGACCGAAGTGTTAAAGAGCATTTTGCAAGTTTGTCCTCCATATGCTCCAAAATCAATTACTTCTAATACGATGGAAAATTTTTAAACCTTTCATTTGAAAGGTTTATTTTTTTTTGTCCATACAAAACTGATAAGTTTGCTGTGTCCTCTAGAAATATACAACTATGATGAAAATGTACATAGGAGGCATTTTATTCGAGGTACACTATTAGATCCGTAGATAAGAACCTTATATCCGTAAAACTACCGATCAATTATGGATATAAAATTTTCTATCCGATTTTTCATCATAAACTACGATTTATTTCTATCATCACTCCATATTTAAGCGAAAAAACATTAATTAATCTTATCAATGTAAAGGGAATGTAAAGGATATGTAAATCCACTATGAAAATTTTGCGTTTTTTGTACACACTATAAAAAAAATAGTATGATGAATTTGTACAAGTCGTAAAAAGGTGGGAATATGATGAGCCAAAAGTTACTCGTAGTAGAAGATGAAATTTCAATCTCAACATTGTTGCAATTTAACTTAGAACAAGCAGGATTTCAAGTAGTTACGGCAATGGATGGCAAGAGTGGATTAGAAAAAGCGGAAAGCGAAGAACCTAATCTAATCATATTAGACCTTATGCTGCCAGAAATGGATGGAATAGAAGTATGTAAAGAACTCCGTCTAAGAAAATTAAATATTCCTATTCTCATGTTAACGGCTAAGGATGATGAGTTTGATAAGGTGTTAGGCCTCGAGTTAGGTGCGGACGATTATATGACGAAACCTTTCAGTCCAAGAGAAGTAGTTGCAAGGGTGAAGGCAATTCTCCGCAGGTCAACATCAGTCAATACAGAATCAGAAAAGAAAAAAGAAGAAGTAGAACACCTTAAAATTGGTGAAGTTGATATTTATCCGGAAAACTATGAAGCATATTTTAAGGAGAAAGCATTAGAACTTACACCAAAAGAATTTGAACTGCTCGTCTATCTTGCTAGACACAAGAGCCGTGTACTGTCGAGGGAACAGCTGCTTTCGGCAGTTTGGAACTATGATTTTGTAGGTGATACACGAATTGTGGATGTGCATATCAGTCATCTAAGAGAGAAAATCGAGAATAATACACGCAAGCCGATTTATATTAAAACAATAAGGGGATTAGGTTATAAGCTAGAGGAGCCTCAATAATGCATGATTTTAAAAACCGGGTACTTACCTTTTTCCTGCTCGGTATTTTATTGGTTTTTATTCTATTAGCTCTCATAATGGGAAACATTGTTCACCATAGTGTGAAAGATAAAAGGATGGCTTTTTATAAAGGTGAATTAAGTTTGATCGAACAAGTCCTTAAGACTGAAGAATCAAAACTAGTCATCATGAACCTATTGAGAACGGCATCTAAAGATCTAGATGGTGAAATTTATGTCCTCGATTCAGATTGGAACGTAAAATATACATCGGATACAAATAGTCCGAGAAACATGTCTATGTTCAAAAAGGAGAACGTGACGGATAGTGAGAAACTTGCTCAAAAGAATGAAAGCGGCAAATTATACTATACGTTAAAAAAGAAGGACGAGACGGGCTATATTCAGGTCGTCATACCTGAAGATGCAGCAGAATCTGAAGAGAGATCGATTTGGATCATGATGTCGATCGGTTTCCTAATCTGCTTTATCATCATTTTATACGTGTCTCTTAAAGTGATCCATAAGATTGTCAGACCTGTTGAAGAAGCGACTCAGACTGCAAAAGAGCTTGCAAAAGGTAATTTTAAAGCGAGAACCTATGAGTATTTTGGAGAAGATATCGGAGAGCTAAACTACTCATTAAACGTTTTAGCACGAAACTTAGAGAAAATGACAAAATCCCAAGAATCTCAGCATGATCGCTTAATAACATTGATTGAGAATATGGGAAGCGGACTTATTCTTATTGATAAAAATGGCTATATCAACTTAGTAAACAAAACGTTTAAAGAACTATTTAAGGAACATACAGATTATTGGACAGGTCATCTCTTCTATGAAGTATTTCCTTACACATCCATCAAGGATATTGTGAAAGAAACGTATTTAACTGAAAAAAAAGTGAGAAGAAATACGGTGATCCCTATTCACATCGATACGAAACATTTTGATGTCTATAGTGCGCCTGTCATGAACGCAAGAGGTAAGCTTAAAGGAATCGTGCTTGTTTTTCACGATATTACAGAGCTAAAGAAACTCGAGCAAGTAAGAAAAGATTTCGTAGCTAATGTCTCTCATGAACTTAAAACGCCGATCACTTCTTTAAAAGGTTTTGCTGAGACCTTATTAGACGGTGCAGGTGAAAATGAAGAGTATCGAAATAAGTTTTTAACGATCATGTTAAATGAAAGTGATAGGCTACAGGCGCTTATTCAAGACTTGTTAGATCTTTCGAAAAGTGAACAAGGTTTTCACCTAGAAACTCAATCAACTGATCTTGGTGCTTTAGTAAACGATACCTTTGAGATTCTTCAGCCGAAAGCTGAGAAGAAAGGTATTGTTCTATCAGTGGATGTTTCAGGTGAAACTGTTATGGATGGAGATTCACCTCGATTGAAACAAATCATCATCAACCTTGTTTCGAACAGCTTAACGTACACGCCTGCTGGTGGCCGTGTAAATGTAATAGTGGAAGAATTAAAAGACCATGTGAAGTTGCTGATCAAAGATACAGGAATCGGCATCAAAGAAAGTGAGATTCCTCGAATTTTCGAACGTTTTTATCGTGTGGATAAAGCGAGAAGCAGGAATTCAGGAGGTACTGGATTAGGGCTTGCGATCGTTAAGCATCTTGTAGAAGCTCATCATGGAACCATTGAAGTTCAGAGTAAGCCAGGAGAAGGCTCTCAGTTTACGATTCTGTTTCCGAAGAAATTTGAGTTGTAAGATTTACAATTCTTTTACACACTTGTTTTCTTTAGTTAACAGTTCAATCTTATGATTAAAGTATCCTTTTTCAGTACCCCCTTAGCGAGAGTCCTTTACGGATTCTCGCCTTTTTTATGGCCAAGGGCTCTTCTGTTCCTACTTTTTTGTTTCTGGTTGTCATCGTGATACAATAGATGATAGAAGAAATGTCCTCAGGAGGTTACGGACTTGGCAAAAACAAATAAATTAGTACTTATTGATGGAAATAGTATTGCATACAGAGCTTTTTTTGCTCTGCCTCTTTTAAACAACGATAAAGGTGTTTATACAAACGCTGTCTACGGGTTCACACAGATGCTCCTAAAGATTTTAGAAGATGAGAAGCCCACACATATCCTCGTTGCTTTTGATGCCGGGAAAACGACATTCCGACATAAGACATTTGGTGAATATAAAGGTGGCCGTCAGAAAACCCCGCCAGAATTATCAGAGCAGTTTCCGTTTATCAGACAGTTGTTAGATGCATTTAAAATCAAAAGATATGAGCTTGAAAATTATGAAGCAGATGACATTATTGGAACCCTTGCATCTTATGCTGCCGATGGAAACTGGGATGTAAAAGTGTTTACGGGTGATAAAGATTTACTTCAACTGGTTACGCCTGATGTTGAAGTCGTGCTGACCAGAAAAGGAATCACTGAGGTTGAGGCTTATACCGTAGAACAAGTAAACGAGCGCTATGGAATTACACCTCATCAAATCATAGATATGAAGGGCCTTATGGGAGACCCTTCCGACAATATTCCAGGAGTACCTGGAGTTGGTGAAAAGACTGCAATCAAATTGATCAAACAATATGGGACGATTGAAAAAGTTCTTGATTCAATTGATGAGATCTCAGGTGCTAAGCTTAAAGAGCGATTAACAGAGAATAAAGAGCAAGCCATTATGAGTAAAGAGCTTGCTACGATAACGAAAGAAGCTCCTATTGAAGTCGGTCTGGAAGAAACGAATTACGATGGTTATGAAACGTCTTCTGTATTTCCTCTTTTCAAAGAGTTAGGATTTAATTCATTGCTCGAACGATTAGGCGGAGATGAAGAAATTCTTCAGGATGAGGAAAAAGAAGAACTTAACTTTAAAACGGTAACAAAAATTGAAGCTGACATGTTAACAAGTCCTTCATCCCTAATCGTAGAAACGTTAACTGAAGATTATCATAAAGCAAAGATACATGGTTTTGCTGTAAGTAATGATGCAGGAACATTTTATATTCCTTCAAGTGTTGCAGATCAGTCAGAAGAATTTCATGAATGGTTGCAAGATCAGAACCAAAAGAAGAGAATGTTTGATGCTAAGAGAGCACACGTAGCCTTACACGGGCAAGGGATCGTCTTGAATGGTATTGATTTCGATATTCAGCTTGCTTCATATCTGCTGAATCCTTCTGAATCCTTAGATGAAGTAGCTGATGTTGCGAAGCAGTATGGCAAGTCTAATGTTGATGTGAATGAAGCTGTATATGGTAAAGGTGCTAAGAAGAAACTGCCAGAAGATGAAGCTGTCCTCGCTGAGCATCTATGTAGAAAAGCGCATACTGTCTTTCAATTGAGTGATCTTCTGGATGAGAAGTTAAAAGAAAATGAACAGAGTGATCTATTCTATCAGTTAGAGATGCCGTTAGCTCTCGTATTAGCCAAGATGGAAGAGTTCGGCGTAAAGGTGAAATCAGATACTCTTCAAAAGATGGGTGCTAACTTAGATATACAGTTAACAGCATTAGAAAAAGATATACACGAACTTGCTGGAGTATCATTTAATATAAACTCACCTAAACAATTAGGTGAAATATTATTTGAGAAGCTGAACTTGCCGCCTGTTAAGAAAACAAAGACGGGTTACTCGACTTCTGTTGATGTATTAGAAAAGTTAGAAGGCAAACATGAGATCATTAATAAGATCCTTATCTATCGTCAGCTAGGCAAGTTACGGTCTACTTATATTGAAGGTCTGCTAAAAGTAGTAAAAGAAGATACGGGTAAGATTCATACCCGCTTCAATCAGGTTCTAGCGCAAACGGGAAGACTCAGTTCTATCGATCCAAACCTTCAAAACATTCCTATCCGTTTAGAAGCAGGAAGAAAGATCAGACATGCCTTTGTTGCATCACAGCCTGGATGGAAAATTCTTGCGGCGGACTATTCACAGATCGAGCTTCGTGTATTGGCTCATATCTCTCAAGATGAAAACTTGATGGAAGCATTTAAGACAGAGATGGATGTTCATACGAAAACGGCCATGGACGTTTTTCATGTTGAAGAAAGCGAAGTTACGTCAGAGATGAGAAGACACGCTAAAGCCGTTAACTTTGGAATCGTTTACGGAATCAGTGATTATGGCTTATCGCAAAGCCTCGGAATCACGAGGAAAGAAGCTGGAGAATTTATTGCTTCCTATTTGGATAGTTTCCCTGGTGTTCAGCAGTACATGAAGGACAGTGTTTCAGAAGCAAAACATAATGGTTTTGTTTCAACTCTACTTCATAGACGACGTTATCTGCCTGAGATTAATAGCCGAAACTTTAACCTTCGCAGTTTTGCAGAGAGAACAGCAATGAATACACCTATTCAAGGAACTGCTGCAGATATTATTAAAAAAGCGATGGTCGATATGGATCAGCGGTTAACAGATGAGAAACTTGAAGCAAAAATGCTGCTTACTGTACATGATGAACTAATTTTTGAAGTACCAGAAAATGAGCTGCAAAAACTTGAAGAGATCGTTTGCGAAGTGATGGAATCAGCAGTAGAACTTGATGTACCATTAAAAGTAGATGTGAACTGGGGAGATTCCTGGTTTGAAGCAAAATAATAAAGAAACAGCATCCTATAGATCCAGGGTGCTGTTTTTCTAATAAGGTTGGTGATAATATGCCTGAGTTACCTGAAGTCGAAAATGTCAAAAACACTCTGAATAAGTTTCTTCCTGGGAAGAAGATTACAGATGTGAAAATACACTGGGAAAATATTATTAAACATCCTGGGACGGACGAATTTATCTTGAAGTTAAAAGGTCAAAGTTTTCAAAATGTGTATCGAAGAGGGAAATTTTTAATCTTTCATCTTGATGAAGATGTTTTAGTATCTCATCTAAGAATGGAAGGGAAGTATGGATTGAGTCAAAGAGATGAGCCTGCTGATAAGCATACGCACGTTATTTTTCAGTTCTCTGATGGAACTGAACTCAGATATCGAGATGTGAGAAAGTTTGGGACGATGCATCTGTATCCAAAAGGAACAGAGGAAACAAATGCGCCATTAAAAACTTTAGGTATAGAACCATTATCAGATTCCTTAACAGCAGCACTTATGAAGAAGCTGTTTGCTAATCGAAAGCGCAACATAAAATCGGTATTGCTAGATCAGACACTTATTGCTGGTTTAGGAAACATCTACGTAGATGAAGTATTATTTCAAGCAGGCATTCATCCGGAGACACCAGCAAATAAATTAACACAGCACCGATTAAAAAAATTGAAAACCGCGATTACTGAAATTCTTTCGGAATCTGTGAAGCACGGAGGAAGCTCGATTCGATCTTACACGAACGCGGTGGGTGAGACAGGTGGCTTTCAGCTGAAACTGTTTGTATATGGAAGAAAAAGTGAAGAGTGCCGCGTATGTGGTACTGAGATTGAACGATTAGTTGTAGCGGGTAGAGGAACTCATATTTGTAAGACTTGTCAAAAATAAACCATTTCTGTGCTCCTTTCATATACTACGTTTACCGTTAACTGAAAGGAGTACAGGAACAATGGTGGCTTACTCATTTGTTTTGTTGGCACTAGCCGTCAGCCTGGACAGTTTTGGAGCCGGATTAACGTATGGAATGAAATCCATTAAAATTCCTTTTCGCTCCATTATCATTATCGCAATATGTTCAGCTGTTACCTTTTTACTTTCGATGTTGCTTGGATTTACGTTAGAACAATTTATTTCACCTAAGACAGGTGAGATATTGGGAGGCGTGATTCTTCTTGGAATCGGAATCTACTCTCTATGGCAGGTTTTCTTACCAGAGAAAGAGAACGTTGAGTACTTGGAAAAAGAACCTAAGAACATTGTGCTTTTTGAAATCAAATCGTTAGGAATTGTCATACACATTCTAAAGAAACCAGTTATGGCTGATATTGATAAGTCTGGATCTATTACGGGCTTAGAAGCCGTACTGCTTGGAATAGCATTATCGCTGGATGCTTTTGGAGCAGGAATAGGAGCCGCACTCATTGATTTGTCACCTTCGCTAACAACCATTACAATTGCGTTGATGAGTGCTTTATTCTTATGGGGTGGTATGATACTGGGATTATATCTTTTTAACAAAACAAACTGGATGAAGGGATTATCTATTCTACCAGGAGTTCTGTTGATCGTAATGGGATTATTAAAAATGTAACACTGGAGGATAACTAGTGATTATTGGATTAACGGGAGGCATTGCTACAGGGAAATCAACAGTCAGCAACATCATTAAGAGTCAAGGAATTCCTGTAGTTGATGCCGATATTATATCTAGAGAAGTTGTTATGCCAGATAAAGAAGCGTATAGGAAGATCGTTGCCAGCTTTGGTGAAGAGATACTAAATGATGACAAGACAATAAATAGATCAGGATTAGGAGAAATCATCTTTAACGATTCAGAAAAAAGAACGATGTTGAACGAGATTGTTCATCCTGCTGTAAGAAAAGAAATGAGACGGCAAGCAGATGCTTATCAACGTTCGGGTGAGTCATTAGTGGTCATGGATATACCACTCTTATTTGAGAGTAACCTGACACATATGGTTGATCGAACGTGGTTAGTCTATGCTGCACCAGAACTGCAACTTCAAAGATTGATCAACCGTGACCATTTTTCAGAGAAGCAAGCGCTGTCTAGAATACATTCACAGATGCCGATTACAGAGAAAAAGGAACTGGCGGATGTTGTCATCATGAATAATGGCTCTCTTGCAGAATTAGAAAATGATGTTCTATTATTACTTAAGCAAACAAAAAAACAGACCTGATAACTAATTCAGGTCTGTTTTTATCTATATAAGCCCTTTTTCAGCCTAATTTAAATAAAAGTATGTTCTTTTCAACCACGAATATGATATACTAATTACAGATAGATACAAGTTAGAGTATAACACATTGGAAGGAGCAGCTTCATGAAAGCAAAAATTGCAATTAATGGCTTGGGGAGAATCGGAAGAATGGTCTTCCGCAAAATGATGGAGAACGATGAATTTGAGGTTGTAGCTGTTAATGCCAGCTATCCAGCCGAAACTCTTGCTCATATGGTTAAATACGATTCTATACATGGAACGTATCCTGGAGAAGTTGTTGCTGGAGAAGATGCCCTTTTTGTTAATGGAAAAAAAGTTCAATTAGTTAACTCTCGCGATCCTCGTGAGCTACCTTGGGGCACGTTAGACGTTGATATTGTTATAGAAGCAACAGGTAAATTTGTTTCACAAGAATCTGCTGGTCTTCATATTGAAGCAGGTGCAAAGAAAGTAATTATTACTGCACCAGGGAAAGACGAAGATATTACAATTGTTATGGGAGTAAATGATAGCGATTACATTTCTTCAAAACACCATATAATTTCTAATGCATCGTGTACAACGAATTGTTTGGCACCTGTGATTAAAGTTCTTGATGATCAGTTCGGGGTACAATCGGGCATGATGACGACTGTACATGCGTATACGAATGATCAGAAGAATATTGATAATCCTCATAAGGACTTAAGACGTGCACGTGCATGCGGAACATCGATCATTCCAACTTCTACAGGTGCTGCAAAAGCAATATCAAAAGTCTTGCCTCACTTAGAAGGTAAACTGAATGGTATGGCACTCAGAGTTCCAACACCTAATGTATCTTTAGTTGATGTTGTTGTAGAATTGAAGACTCCTGTATCGAAAGACCAAGTTAATCACGCATTCCAATCAGCTTCTGAAGGTTCAATGCGTGGAATTTTAGGGTACAGTGATCTGCCGTTAGTATCGATCGATTATAATGGAAATGAAAACTCATCAATCGTAGACGGCTTATCAACGATGGTGATGGATGGAAACAAAGTTAAGGTCCTTGCTTGGTACGACAATGAATGGGGTTATTCATGCCGAGTAGTAGATCTAGCGAAACATGTAAGTGTTGCTTTAAATATGCCAGTACAAGAAAAAAATGTTTCTGTATCATAAAAACATTAGTAAAAATAGATAAATGAGTAAGGGCTGGATTACACATCAGCTCTTTTTTGCGTTTCAACGCACCAGTATATTTCGATTGATCTTTATACTTAAAAAACAATAAAAAATTGATTCGAAAAAATTTGCCTATAGTTATTGCAAATAAATTTTAAAAGAAGTATACTATGATTCGTGAACTTCAAATAAAGCAAACAAAGGCATTGAATGCTACTTAAAGGGTTAGGACCTCTTTGGACTAACTTGCCCCCGTGGTAGATGTTCGATACCGCATGCTTGAAGGCATGATTATTTTTAAAAGGGGGACTATGCTAATGGATACAATGGGAAGACACGTAATTGCTGAGTTATGGGGTTGTGATTCTGAAAAACTAAATGACATGAAATTTATTGAAGAGACATTCGTTGACGCTGCATTGAAAGCAGGTGCAGAAATTCGTGAGGTTGCTTTTCATAAATTTGCTCCACATGGTGTAAGTGGAGTTGTTATTATCTCTGAATCTCATCTAACTATTCACAGTTTTCCTGAGCATGGTTATGCAAGTATTGATGTATATACGTGTGGAGATCGAATTGATCCTAACGTTGCTGCTGATTACATTTCAGAGGCACTTGGCGCTAAAAAGCGCGAAAACTTGGAAGTTCCTCGTGGAATGGGTCCAATTTCTGTTGCCAAATCAAAAGTTACTGCTCAATAATTTAAAACAGAATGTACGTGAGGTGTGAGAAATCACACCTCTTTTTTATTTCACTCATTATAGGGAATAATAGGATACAAATTATATTGCTTTGGAGGACTACTATGTTTAGAAAACTTCAAAATCTAATGGAAAATCATGCGGAAACGAGTGAACAGCATGTGGACGAAAGACTTAGAACCCATTATTTTAAAGCTAATAAACCAGAAGTTATGAAAGTGATCAAACAGATCCTAGATGAAGACACCAATTTTCATGAACTTGGTTTTTCAGAAGAAAGGGGAGAAGTTACGTTTGAAGTCAGACAGCCTAAGAGTGCGTTTGTTGTTATTAGTGTAGTAACAGTTAGAGCGAATCGAACTGCTGTAGATCTGAACGTTTCAACAGAATCTGCTCTTCCTTTTAATTTTGGTAACAATCAAAGGCTAATTGTTAATATTTATGAGATCTTAAAAGAAAAACTAACGTTTATAGGGACGTCAATGGCTGAAAAATTGTAGGAATAGCTTGTCACATTCCTCCCTTTTCTTTAAGATAGATAGAGAATAGAAAATTTTTTGGGGATGATTACAATGAGGTGTCCTACTTGCCAGCACAACGGAACAAAAGTGCTTGATTCAAGACCCGTACATAGCGGAAGATCCATTCGCCGCAGAAGGGAATGTGAATCTTGCAGCTATAGATTTACTACATTTGAAACGGTAGAACAAACACCGCTTATCATTGTTAAGAAGGGCGGAGAACGAGAAGAGTTCAGCCGTGAAAAGATCCTTAGAGGGCTTATTAAAGCTTGCGAAAAAAGGCCAGTCCCCTTGGAAACGCTTGAAAATATAGTAGATAGCATTGAAAAGGAATTGAGGAATTCAGGTGCATCAGAAGTTTCAAGTACAGCTGTTGGTGAACAGGTGATGGAACATCTGTCTAAAACGGATGAGGTTGCTTATGTAAGATTTGCCTCTGTATACCGTCAATTTAAAGATATCAATGTTTTTATACAGGAATTGAAAGAACTGATTAACAAGGAGGAGCGTTAAAGCGTATCTTAGACTGCTTAACGCTCTTTTTATACAAATCTTAATCCGTATTCTATTGTGTTAGATAACGGCTAAATAATATGAACAAATGACTCTGGCTGACGATACTTACATCCGTCGGCCAGCTTACTTTAAAGACTTTATTAACAAAGGGTGAAAACGATGACGGTACATTTTCAAGAAGTTGTCCCCGTTGATACGTATTCCGTCCAGTGCAAGGGTATGTTGCATGAAATAGATCATAAAGTTCTTACCATGCTGTATCAGCCGTTGGTTGGCGCATTTGCACATAGTTTATATATGACATTATGGTGCGAAGTAAATATGGATCGACAGACACAAAAACATCAGCACCTTATGAACGTAACTCAGTTCTCGCTAAAAGATATTTTGGCGGGAAGAAAGAAGCTAGAAGCGATCGGTCTCTTGAAGACTTTTAAGAAAGACGGTGATAGTTCAAGGGAGTACGTTTATGAGCTTCAACTCCCACTTTCGCCAAATGCTTTTTTTACAGATGGCTTTTTAAGCATTTATCTTTTTAATCGTTTAGGAAAAGCGAAATTTACTGAAGTTAGAGAGTCCTTTTATATCGCTCAAACCGATCTGTCGGATTATAAAGAGGTTACAGCATCGTTCAGTGATGTGTTTACTTCTTTACACCCGTCTGAAATGTCATCGAAGAGTTATGCAGAGATTAACGAAAACGTTCTTCCAGAAGATGTCTCTTTACATGAAAAAGGCATTCATGGGAAAGTTGTATTGAGTGAATCCACCTTTGATTTTGAAGCGATGGTGAATCAGATCTCATCTTTTATCGTGCCTAAAGAGGTGATCACCCCAAAATTAAAGGAAGCTATCTATAAGCTAGCATATATCTATCAGTTACAACCGATGGATATGAGTAAACAGATTCAAAACGTATACTACTCGACTGGAGAAATTTCTGCAGAGAGTTTAAGGAAAGAAATTCAGAAATGGTATCGATTTGAGCATGAAGAAGGACTACCGGTTCTAGCGTTAAAAACGCAGCCTGTTCCACTAAAGGCTCTTCATGGCATGCAGCCTCAATCAAAAGAAGAAGAACTTATCAAATACTTTGAAGAAGTATCACCTTATCGTTTATTAGAAGATTATTCAGGTACAACTCCTTCAGAAGTAGATTTGAAGCTCGTTGCCTATTGTATGATCGATCAGAATCTAACACCAGGCGTTACGAATGTTCTTTTAGATTACGTTTTATCTGAAAATGATATGAAGCTTGCAAAAGGATTGATCGAACGGATCGCTTCACATTGGGCTCGCAAAAGAGCACAAACGGTCATAGAGGCAATGACTTTAGCACGCGATGAAAAACGAAAATATAAAGAATGGCAAGATAAGAAGGTAAATTCGGGCTCTTATAATAAGGGTAATAAGAAGAGTAATGTTACTGTTCCTGATTGGCTGAAACAGGATAAAGTATCTGCTGATCAGACTGGTGATGCAAACACAGATACTACAGAGGATGAGAACCGTAAATGGCTTGAGAGTTTGTTAAATAGTTCGAAATAAAGGGGGGAAATAACATGGAATCCATAAAGGAATCTGTTAAAAATATGCCGGGGTTTGATAAGTTTCAGGAAAGATTTGAGCAAATGAAGCAACAAGTACTTACAGACCCTGGAGTCATGCGTTTTCTACGAGAGAACCCTGACATATCAGATGTCCATGCGGAAAAATTATTGTCCAGTTTTTACACCTTTAAGAACGAACAGCATGCTTGCCGCAATTGTCCAGGTTTAGAGAATTGTCCTAACCTTATGCAAGGGTATCGTTCTGAACTAACGAAAGTGAGACAAACAGTAGAACTAAGATACAAACCTTGTGAACTAAAAGTCATCGATGAACAAAAGAAATCCATGACTTCATTGATTAAGAGTTACTTTATACCGAAAGAAATCCTTGAAGCGAGATTTGATCGTTTGTACAAACATAGTATTGATGAAACAAGACGTAACGCGATCTCGAAGGCTTATGAATTTGTTCAGATGGCTGGTTCTGGTCATCAAGCAAAAGGAATCTACTTCTATGGAAAATTTGGTGTTGGTAAAACATATCTGTTAGGTGCTATCGCGAATGGTTTAGCTGAGAAAGGCGTCCACTCATTAATTATTCACACACCAGAGTTTCTTCGCGAAATGAAATCTTCCCTTTCTGACGGGACATTTGACTCTAAGATGGAACTGTTAAAGACCGTTCCGGTTCTCATGCTTGATGATCTTGGTGCTGAAAACATGACGAACTGGGTCAGAGACGAGATTATTGGCGTTATTCTTCAATATCGAATGATGGAAAAACTGCCTACTCTCTACACGTCCAACTGTGATTATGATATGCTGCAGCAACATTTATCGTATTCCCAAAAAGGCGGACTCGATGAACTGAAAGCTCTCAGAATCATGGAGCGGATCAAACACTTAAGTACTCCGATTTTTATGGGTGGAAATAAAAACTTCAGAGAAGATTATTAATACAGTTTCTGCTCTTTTAAAGGGCAGGAGCTTTTTTCTTGAAAACACAAAGCTGTCTCTTCTACTAAAATATGATAGGATAAGAACAGACAAGATCTTAAGACATTGTATTCGGAGGTTACCGATGAGTATAGAATCTATTTTACAAAAAGCTTTAGATGGCGAACGTTTATCGGTAGAAGATGCCGTTAAACTTTATGAAAGTGATGAAGTAGAACGCATGGGAGAAGTTGCGGATATTATTATGAAAAGGTGGCATCCTGAACCGATTACCACTTTCGTAATTGGCCGTAACGTAAACTATACAAATTTTTGTGATACATATTGCAGATTCTGCGCGTTCTATAGAGCGCCAGGAAGCAGCGAAGGTTATGTGTTGGATGATGAAGTGATCTTCCAAAAGATACAAGAGACAGTTGATGTAGGTGGTACAGAAATTCTTATGCAAGGTGGAACAAATCCTAACTTGCCATTCAGCTACTATACGGACTTGTTAAGAGAGATCAAAAAGCGCTTTGACATCACAATGCATTCCTTTTCTCCAGCAGAAGTTTGGAAGATGGTTGAAGTGTCTGGTCTATCTCTAGAGGAAGTGCTCCGAGAACTGAAAGAAGCCGGGCTTGATTCTCTTCCTGGAGGCGGAGCAGAAATTTTAGATGACCGCACCCGTAAGAAAATCAGCAGACTAAAAGGCTCGTGGACAGAGTGGATCGACTGCATGAAAACAGCTAAAAAAGTTGGACTGCATTCTACTGCTACGATGGTTATTGGATTTGGAGAAACATTTGAAGAACGCGCTCTTCATCTACAACGTGTTCGTGATGCACAAGACGAGACAGATTGTTTCTTAGCTTTCATCTCTTGGACGTTCCAGCCGGATAACACGAACATGAAGGCTGAAAAGACAACTCCGAGAGAATATTTGAAGAATGTTGCGATCTCTCGAATCTTCTTAGATAACATACCTAACTTCCAATCTTCTTGGGTTACGATGGGGCCAGAGGTTGGTAAAAAATCTCTTCACTATGGTTGCAACGATTTTGGAAGCACGATGATGGAAGAGAACGTTGTTTCAGCAGCTGGAACGACTCACAAAGTAAACACGAACTTAACGCTGCGACTGATTCGTGAAGCAGGTAAGATACCAGCACAAAGAAATACAAAATACGAAACACTTCGTGTATTTGAGGACGAAGAAAAAGCTGAAAAAGATTTTGTGATGCAAAACTAACAGCGGAGCACTCGGCATATTTATGTCGAGTGCTTTTTTCATTCGAATTGGATGGATGATCTCAGCTTTAAAGATTGTCCTTTAGGCACATACAGAATATTAAGGATACAAATGACTCCAAGACGGGGTCTTTTGTTTTATATCCAAAATAGTATGGAGTGACTTTCGTATTAACAATAATTATTGTAATTTTCCTTATATTTAAAATTTTGTGTATAATATAAGAATATTTAGAATAAAGGGGGAAATGTAAGAATGGAAATGAAACGGAAATTTAAAATGGGATTAATAGGTTTATCAGCTGCGTTCTTAGTTGCTTGCTCTTCGGGGTCTGGTGATAAGTTGACGGTGGGAACCGATGCAGCATACGCCCCCTTCGAATCCTTAGATGGAGATAAAATTGTAGGATTCGACGTTGATCTGCTAGATGCGGTGATGAAAGAAGCAGGATTGGAGTATGAATTAGAAAATAAAGGATGGGACCCGTTATTTATAGCTCTTCAGAATGAAGAAGTAGATGCAGGAATCTCTGCTATTACGATAAATGACGATCGTAAGAAAAGTTATGATTTTTCTTCACCATACTTTGAATCGATCAACATGATTTTAGCAAAAGAAGGAACATCGATTAAGAGTGCAAAGGACTTAGAGGGAATGAAGGTAAGTGTGCAGAACGGAACGACCGGACAAGCAGCACTCGAAAAAATGTTTGGTAAAAGTGAAAACATAAAGAAATATGAAAACAATGTATTAGCGATACAAGCTCTATTAAATGGTGAAGTAGAAGCTGTAGTTGCGGATAACGCTGTAGTACAAGAATATGAAAAGAATAATCCTGATAAAAAACTCGTAACCATCAGCGATAAAGAAAATTTTGAGAGCGAATTTTATGGAATTATCTTCCCTAAAGATGGTGAACATCAAGAAGAGATTAACAAAGCGATGAAGAAAATTATCGATGATGGAAAATATGCTGAGATCTATAAAAAATGGTTTGGTGAAGAACCAAATGTAGATGTGCTGAAACAATAACATTCTCAGGAGGTCTTCATGGAATACTCTTTACAGATTATCAGTGATTACATGCCCTTGTTTTTAAAAGGAACATGGGTAACCGTACAGTTATCATTTTTGGCGATTCTATTCGGTACGATATTAGGTTTATTCATCGGACTCGGCAAAATGGTGAAGAATCCATTTATTAATCTTCCTTGCATGTGGTATATCAGTTTCTTTCGAGGCACACCGTTGCTGGTTCAGATCCTTTTGATCCATTCAGCGCTCATGCCACTATTCATGAAGCCGCCGAACGTTTTCATTTCAAGTGTTCTGGCTCTTTCGCTTAATGCTGCTGCTTATATCGCAGAGATTTTTAGAGCAGGAATTCAATCGATCGATAAAGGGCAGATGGAAGCGGCGCGCTCGCTCGGTATGAATCATATACAGGCTATGAAACATGTCATTCTGCCGCAAGCGTCCAGAAGAATGATCCCGCCTCTAGGTAACGAGTTTATTGTGCTGATTAAAGATTCATCACTCGTTTCCATTATTGCTACCCCTGAATTAATGTATTATGCGAGAGCGATGATGGGTCAATACTACCGACCGTGGGAGCCTTACATGACAGCCGCTTTAATGTACTTAATCTTAACGCTTGGGATGGCGTTTATCTTATCGAGAATTGAGCGTAAATTTGTTTATTGAAACAACCCTATCTCCAGGGTTGTTTTTTCTTTTCTAAGTAACATGTTTTAGGACCTCGTCCCATATAGTGTATTATTGAGGATTTTATATGGGGGGGACTTATTTGGTCGCGATTGCTTTTTCACACCCATCAGATGGTATAGCTGTTTTGAAGAAAATGATTCGAATAGCAGCTGAGCATAAAATAAACCCTTCCTTTGCCAAATTATCTGAAGCTTCTTCTAAAATTCTTGAATTGCACATACAGGAGAGAAAAACGGTCATATTGGATGTGTTAACAGAATTTACTCGAAACAAAGTAGAGGATATTTGTTTGAAGGAAATGATTGAACAAGCATTTTGTTACAGCGATTCAGCAGAGCAAAAAGAGATCTTATCTATCACGAAAAGCATCATTCTTGGAGAGATCGAAGGAATACCTGATGTTAAACACCTGCCAAGCTTAAATGATCTGATCCGAAGGCAATGGGATTCGATTATTGACGCAAAAACAGATTTCTTAGAATTTGAATCCTTTATAAAGTTTAGGTTGAAAGAGTATTTAGCAACTTTACTGAAGATTGTTGAATGTGCGATTGATGAGTACAAGTTAGAACTTGAGTACCAAATGTTCGTAGAGCAGTTAAGGACATGCATAACGAAACAGAGATCGTTTACTTCAGCGGATATCGTCATTGTTTTCGATCAAGAGCAAATACTCCTTTTTGATGAACATCAAAAACAGTTAACACACACTGAACTGATGATGTTCCATGAAAAGGCGCTGCGGCTAACGAATGTAACGAATCTAGACGAAAGACTTTTAGGTCCATTAGTTGGAATCTCACCAAATTCCGCTAGGATTTATGCTTATGATATTGATCATCCATTGCTTCAAACGATAAAAAACATCTTTCAAGAAAAAGTTACGATCACACCAATTGATAGGATGTCCTACAGAGAACATTGGTCTTACCGTAAAAAAAAGTCATAAACTTACAGAGTCCTCTTGCTTTTTGAAAAACGACTGCATATAATAGGTGTATAATTTTATCATTCAATCTGTATTGATAAGGACAAGAAGCATGTTTTTACGGTTCATAGAGAGGGAAGTCTTGGCTGAAAGCTTCCTAACACGGAAAAATGCTTTACCACCTTGGAACTTCAGCGGTGAACATTTTTAGTAATCGCTGACGGTCGCAGTCCGTTACACTGTCCGAGTGCCGATTGGCTTGTTTAAAGTTGTCGGAACAAGGGTGGAACCACGAGATGATCACTCGTCCCTTCTATAGGGACGGGTGTTTTTTGTTTTCAATCAGATAAGAACCTAGTAAAAAAGGAGATGTTTTATATGTCGTCAATTTCAATCAAGTTCCCTGACGGTTCAGTCAAGGAATTTCCTAAAGGTGTTACTTCTGAACAAGTAGCAGAGAGTATCAGCCCGAGTTTAAAGAAAAAAGCAGTTGCAGGGAAAGTGAACGGACAATTATATGATTTTTCACGTCCTATTGAAGAAGATGCATCAATCGAGATCGTGATGCAGGATTCTAAGGAGGGTCTTGAAATGACAAGACACTCAAATGCCCATTTACTTGCTCAAGCACTTAAGCGTCTTTACCCAGACGTGAAACTTGGGATTGGACCAGTCATCGATAACGGGTTCTATTATGATGTAGACATGTCTCATAACTTAACACCAGAAGACCTGCCTGCGATCGAGAAAGAAATGAAGAAGATCGTAAACGAAAACCTTCCGATCGTACGCAAAGAAGTTAGTCGAGAAGAAGCCCTTGAGATATACGAAAAATTAAACGATCACTTAAAGCTTGAGTTGATCCGAGACCTTCCTGAAGGTGAAAAGATCACGATCTATGAGCAAGGTGAATTCTTTGACCTTTGCCGTGGGCCACACGTTCCTTCAACAGGGAAGATCAAAGCTTATAAATTGATGAGTATCTCTGGTGCATATTGGCGTGGAGACAGCGACAACCAAATGCTTCAACGTATTTATGGTTCAGCGTTCTTAAGCCAAAAAGACCTTGATGAGTATCTTCACTTTATTGAGGAAGCTCAAAAACGTGATCATCGTAAACTCGGAAAAGAATTAGAGTTATTCATGTTCTCAGAAGAAGCACCAGGAATGCCTTTCTATCTTCCTAACGGTCAGACAATCCGTACAGAGCTTGAGAACTTCTCTCGCGAACTTCAACGTCAAGTGGATTATGACGAAGTACGTACTCCGTTTATGATGAATCAGCGTCTTTGGGAACAATCGGGTCACTGGGATCATTATCATGAAAACATGTATTTCTCTGAAGTAGATGATACAAAATTTGCGATGAAGCCGATGAACTGCCCAGGCCACATGTTGATCTTTAAGAACAAACTACATTCATATAGAGATCTTCCGGTACGTATGGCTGAGTTCGGTCAAGTACATCGTCACGAATATAGCGGTGCACTAAACGGTATGATTCGTGTTCGTACTTTCTGCCAAGATGATGCGCATATCTTTGTGACACCACAGCAGATCGAAAGTGAGATTAAAAATGTATTTAAGTTAGTTGATAAAATCTACAGCACGTTTGGTTTTGAATATTCTGTAGAACTTTCAACTCGTCCAGAAGATTCTATGGGTGATGACCGTTTATGGGAACAAGCTGAGGGTGCATTGAAAAACGTTCTAGAAGATCTAGGGATGAACTATCATCTGAACGAGGGAGATGGAGCGTTCTACGGTCCGAAGATCGATTTCCATATTAAAGATGCTCTTAAGAGAAGCCATCAGTGTGCAACGATTCAGCTGGACTTCCAGATGCCAGAAAAGTTCGATCTAACGTATGTAGATGAAAACAACCAAAAGGTTCGTCCAGTCGTTATTCACCGTGCTATCTATGGTTCGATCGACCGTTTCTTAGGAATTTTGGTTGAGCACTTTGCTGGAGCGTTCCCAACTTGGTTAGCGCCTGTACAAGTGAAACTAATACCAGTATCAGATGTTCATAATGAATACGCGTATAAGCTTCAAGAAGATTTGAAGCAGCATGCAGTACGTGTTGAGATCGATACTAGAAACGAAAAGATGGGCTACAAGATCCGTGAAGCACAGATGAAGAAGATTCCTTACATGCTTGTTCTAGGTGATAAAGAGATCGAAGACAATGCTGTTAACGTTCGTAAATATGGTGAGCAAAAGTCAGAGACTGTTTCTTATGAAGATTTCCGCGATAAGATTTTAGCTCAAATTAATGAAAAGAGATAAGGTTATGGAGAGAGCGGCCAATGTTGAATTGGCCGTCTTTTTTTTAAGGAAATTGAAAAGTGGACAGTAAAATGCTCAATGTAGACAGTAAATTACTGAAAGTGGACAGTATTTACTCAAGAGTGGACAGTAAAACTACAAAACAAAAAAGCAAATAAAAAAACTCTTGCATTCCTTTCGTAAACGAAGTAAAATTAATTTCGTTGCTGTTATTACATTCGTTGTTTGACACGCATATCTCCAATGTGTTATAGTATGTAAGGTTAATAAAATAAGCAAAAGCATCAAACAAGCAGAAGCACCCGCTTCTCACCTGACTCGACGTCCTGAGTGACTGTTGATGGGTAGATGGATATTCAGGCATGTCAAAGTGTACATAGCCGGTTTACTATGTGTGGGTGATCGTTGCGCCGACGCTTTTTTTATTTGCAGAAATAACAAGTCGAGTGTTTTAAAATACTCACTGAAAAAATTTGGAGGTGACTTACTATTAGTAAGGACATGTCTGTCAATGAAGGTATTCGTGCTCGTGAGGTTCGCTTAATCGGTCCTGATGGAAGCCAGCTTGGCATTAAATCTAGACAAGAAGCTTTGGATCTTGCTACAAACGCAAATCTTGACCTTGTACTCGTTGCTGCAACTGCTAAACCGCCAGTATGTCGTATCATGGACTACGGTAAGTTTAAATACGAGCAACAACGTAAAGATCGTGAAGCACGAAAAAATCAAAAGGTCATTACGACTAAAGAGATTCGTCTAAGTCCAACGATTGAGGAAAACGACTTTAATACAAAGCTTAGAAATGCACGTAAGTTCCTTGAAAAAGGTGACAAAGTAAAAGCAAGTATTCGTTTCCGTGGACGTGCAATCACTCATTCTCAAATCGGAAAAACGGTATTGGAAAAGTTAGCGAAAGAATGTGAAGATCTTTCTACGGTTGAAACGAAGCCGAAGATGGAAGGTCGTAGCATGTTCCTTATCCTTGCACCTAAAGCCGAAAAATAATTTTTACCAGGGAGGATAACCATTATGCCTAAAATGAAAACTCATAAAGGTGCTGCGAAGCGCTTTAGAAAAACTGGATCAGGTAAATTAAAGCGTGCTCGCGCTTATACTAGTCACTTGTTTGCTAACAAGTCAACTAAAGCTAAGCGTAAGCTTCGTAAAGCGAAACTTGTTCACAGCGGTGACTACAAGCGTATCCGCACATTGTTAACTTACAAAAAACGTTAATCGTCATTAATCGATTTAATAATAGGAGGTTTTTAATATGCCAAGAGTAAAAGGTGGCTATGTAACACGTCGTCGTCGTAAGAAAGTTCTTAAACTAGCTAAAGGCTATTTCGGTTCCAAACATAAATTATTTAAAGTAGCACAACAACAAGTATTCAAATCACTTATGTACGCTTACCGTGACCGTCGTCAAAAGAAGCGTGACTTCCGTAAGCTTTGGATCACTCGTATCAACGCTGCTGCTCGTACAAACGGTCTTTCTTACAGCCGTTTAATGCACGGTCTTAAACTTGCAGGTATCGACATCAACCGTAAGATGCTTTCTGAAATTGCTATCACAGACGAAAAAGCTTTCGCTGAATTAGCTTCAAAAGCAAAAGACAGCCTAAAAGCTTAAGTAGAAAAAAAGAAAAGATCATTTCCTCATTTGATGGAGATGATCTTTTTTCATTCTGAAGGGAAACAACAAGGTGTTAATCATATATCTAATCATTTTAAACGTAGCCGCTTATTATGTTATGAAAAGAGACAAGTTATCTGCTAAAAAAGGCGAATGGCGTACACCTGAAGCGAGGCTTTGGCTGATCGCTGTTATTGGTGGAGCACCGGGTATGTGGCTTGCTATGAAAAAGTTACGTCATAAGACTAAGCATCCCTCGTTTCGTTACGGGCTGCCTCTTTTAAGTATGTTTATAACGGTTTTAGCAGGCTGGTTTATATAGAAACTATTCTTGTTGAAGATATCGTTTGTCTTTTAAGAACAACCTCCAGAAAATATAGAAACCTGGTGCCAAGATGGCGAGACCAACGATATACATAATCATTAATGAATAAAATGTTTCTGGTGCAGTAAACGCCTCATAGATCGTTAAATCAGGATATACGATATAAGGCAGATGAGCTAATCCATAACCTACGCTTGCAAGACCATATTGTAAAACAGTTGCTAATAGTGTAAGACGCGGCCGTCCAATTCCTGGGCGGTTTTGTTTTGGCCACCATAGAGAAAAGTATGCAATAAGAAAGGCGACCAATGATAGAATAAACCAGATTTTTTGATCCATTAGATTATCAATAAGCCAGCGCGATTCTGGTGTTATAAATAGTAATGTGAAAAGCGCGGATATTAGCGTCAGTGGTCCTAACAGAATCGCATTGCTCCGATATAACCTATATGCATCCTCTTTTTTAGAGACTCTTGCGTAATCTGCTAAAAACAGTGATGAAAGATACAACTCAGATGTAAGGCCGAATAGCACGTACAAATAGAGTGTTGGACTTGTGAGCAGCTTTGAGAGCAATAAGCTCTGTGTATCTCCATCAACAGCTATAAATCCACCTTGTGAGATAGGAAGCACGGCAATTAGCAGGGATGGAATAAGCAGGCCAGAGATGCCTGAGATAATAAACATCGTTCGGCGATATCCTTGAACGGAATAGGAGAACACCATAAATGCACTCCGGATAGCAAGTAAGAAGAGAATCAAAGAAACTGGAACGAGCATGACCGTTCCGAGAGTATATGCTCCTTTAGGAAAGAAGCCCACGAACGCAACCACTAAAAGAACTAAGAAAGTGTTTGTAATTTCCCAAGTGGGGGACAAGAAACGATTTGCGATTCTTCCAGCCATCGTCTTATGATTGTTATAGATCATCGCCCAGAATCCAGCCCCAAAATCGATCGAACCGAATATGCTATAGATAAATATAAAGGTCCACATCATCAGAATCGCTAAAACTTCTTCGCTCATCCTTCATTCCTCCTTTCTAACTCTGAAGTTTTTCCATATCTTTTGAAACAGGGTTTCGTTTGAAATAAGCTGTTAAAATTAAAACGGTTAACACGCTGAGTAGCGCATATAAGCCTAAGAATAACAGGAAGAGCACGCCAAGGTCTTCATTCTTAGTCGCAGCTTCGGCCGTCGTCTGAACGCGATAGATAGTCCATGGTTGTCTTCCACTACAGCTGAATACCCAGCCGAACTCAATGCCGAGCATAGAAAGTGGTCCGGATAAAACAAGAGACCATAACAGCCACTTTGGAAAAGGTTTTCCTTTTCTTTTTACGAAGAACCACCAATAGGCTAAAGCAACTGCTGCAAGCCCTAATAAAAGTGTTCCAATCCCTACCATTAAGTTAAAGAGCGTGTGTACATAAAAAGGTGGCCATGTTTCTCGAGGAAACTCGTATAGTCCTTTTACCTCAGTATCGAACTTTCCAGCAGCAAGCCAACTAAGTGCCCAAGGGATTTCGATTCCGTATTTCACTTCCTCGGTCTTTGGATCTGTATAACCTCCTATAGCAAGTGGTGCATACCTTTGAGTCTCAAACAGCCCTTCTGCTGCTGCTAGTTTTTCAGGAGAATGTTGGTGCAGAATCTGTGCTGAATGATGCCCAGAAACTGCAGAGACAAAGCTCATCAAAAGAGCGACGGTAAGAGACATGAACAACCCTTTTAAGTGATAAGCTCGTTCGCGTTCAGGTCTCTTCTTTAAAAGTTTAAACGCTGCTACAGAAGCAACGGCAAAAGCGCCGGTCATATAAGCCGTGATGGCAACGTGAAAGGAAGAGGATAGAAAGCTAGGATTGAAGAAAGCATCCCAAGGGGAGACATCATAGATCGTCCCATCTGGTTTGATCTTAAATCCATCCGGTGTATTCATCCACGTATTAACGGCTGAAATTAAGATGGCGGACGCAACAGCTCCTAGTGCAACAAAGAATACAGAGATCAAACGGAAGTATCTCGGTAACCTGTCAGCCGCATATACGTAAATAGACATGAACAAGGCTTCTAAAAAGAAAGCAAAAATCTCAATCTGAAAGGGAAGGGAGATAACCTTTCCTACGATTTCCATAAATCCTGGCCACAACAAAGATAATTGTACGCCGACGATCGTCCCTGATGGAATAGCCACCCCTAACAAAACAGCAAACGCCTTTGTCCAGCGCTTAGCCATGATGGCGTAATCATTGTCACCTTTCACTTGATGTATGATTTCGGCGATAACGATCATCAAAGGAAGACCTACACCAAGTGTTGCAAATATTATATGAAAACCTAGTGATGTACCAAAGAACGCTCTCGCAAGTACAACTGTATCCATGATTGGACTCCTCCTCAGAAACTAAGAACTATGTAAGCAAACAATCTATATTTAAGGTGTCAAAAAGAAGTAGTGTTTATGCATACGAACATTCTGTCATACAGAGCTCGTCTTCTGTCATATGCTGACTTAAAGGGGGGATGAGTGCGTGTTAGACAATAGTAGTGTGTTCATCGAGGTGCTCAAGTTCAGTGGAATCTTTGCCCCTTTATTGTTCATTCTTCTCCAAGCGTTTCGACAGTTCTTTTTTCTTCCGGTTGGCTTGATCTGTCTTACAGGCGGTATCTTGTTTGGAGCAGTTGCAGGCGCGTTCTATTCAGTCATCGGAATTACGCTTTCGAGTGTTCTTTTCTACTGGGGAATGAAAAGTATGCCGAAACTGATGAAAAAAGTAAAAAAGCTGCAAAAAAAATGGATTGGAAAACGTATGCCGTTTTCGGTAGGTCAGATTGCAATTTTAAAAATGATTCCCTTTATGCATTTTCATCTTTTGAGTCTTTGCTTGATCGAGATTTCATCAAATTTTAAAGAGTATACAAAGGCTAGTATCATATCGAACGTTCCGATCGCTATTCTTTATTCTTCATTCGGTTCGGTGTTGCTTTCTCTATCGCTCGTTACTTCTGCAGCTATTATTATCATCTTGTCTGTATTGTTTTACTTATTGAGAAGAAAAGAATGGGTGATCAAATGGAGTGAGTTCTTTGAGGAAAAGAAAGAAGAACAGCAAAAACAACGCATGCCTGCATAGTGGAAACTGAAGTAAAATAAAAAAAGTAAGGTAAAAAACATGGGTTTCGTATGTAATTTCATGCGAAGCGCATGTTTTTTGTTAAAAAAGAAAATCTGTGAAATTCAACCGGTTTGCATATCGCCTTCATAAGTTAAGTAGAAGATGTTAATTCTTTAAATTTGATAGATAATCCGGCGAGATTTCAAAATAATCCAGCGAGTTTATGCGATAATCCGGCGAGTTTTTGCAATATAGCGGCGAGTTTACAATTATCGACATGAATTTTACTTTTGCATTAGAAATTCATCCTCGAATGTAGGACTAGTTAACGTTATAATAGCTTAGGAATGAAAGGCAGGGATGAACGTGAAAATTGAAGAACTCTTTTCCATGCAGAACGAATTAAATATGCGCATAGTAAAAGAACATAATCTTGATAACTCATCATTATTTGAACAGAGAAGATTAGCATTTCTTGTTGAGCTTGGTGAACTAGCGAATGAAACAAGATGCTTTAAATATTGGAGTAAACGTCCTGCTTCTGAAAAAGAAGTAATTTTAGAAGAATATGTAGACGGACTACATTTTGTCTTATCGATAGGATTAGATTTGGGCTTTAAAGAGGTTGAAATAACCAATGAGGTTGATCTTGGCGAGAAGATGGACAAGATAGATATCAATACTTTATTTTTAACTCTATATCAATCGGGGTCTAAATCTTTATTAATCGAAGAATTCCAATCGTTTTTTGACACATTTTTAGGGCTCGGTGTGAAACTCGGCTTTTCTTTTGAAGAGATCGAAGAAGCTTACCTTTCAAAAAATAGAGTAAATCATGAACGTCAAGATACGGGCTATTAATAAAACAATTAACTTTAAACAAAAATAAAAAACCCGGGGAACCGGGTTTTACTTCAAGCCGTCTGAAAGTGTGTTTAAAATTTCTTCTTTCTTTTGCTGATCAGAGTTTTTCCAGATCACTTCAAAAAGAACACCAAGACCAGGAAGCATTTTTTCTTCTCCACTCTCGATGGCATCTACGATCGTATCTTGTAACTGCTCTTTATTGTTGCCAGTAACGTTATGCAATACAGCTTTTCTTAAGTCTAGATTCATGGATATGCACCTCTATTAATTTTTTCTTTTTTTATTGTGTACGTTCTGAGCATGTTTTATGAGAAAAAAGTAAAATATTTATGATTTAAAGGAGAACAATTGAATATGAAGCACATTGAATCAGAGTCCAATGCTTCCTTGAAGCAATGGAAAAAACTTCATACAAAAAAAGAACGTGAAAAATCAGGAACATTCTTACTTGAAGGTCCTCATCTTATAGAAGAAGCAATCACGTCTGGAGCAAAACTTCAACATGTGATCGTGGAAGAAAATTTTGAGATCAATGAAGTGTGGTTAAAGGAAAAATTCACGCTTTGGTCTGTTCCGGCTATATTGATGAAACAGCTATCTGAAACCGAGAAACCACAAGGTATCATCGCCGTTTGTGAGATGTTGGAGCGATCTGAAGAACTTATCAAAAAAGGTGGACGATATCTCTTAATCGATGGCGTTCAAGACCCAGGAAATCTTGGAACGATCATTCGAACAGCTGATAGTGCTGGCCTTGATGGTGTATTTTTAGGTGAGGGTACAGCGGATCTTTATAATGGTAAAACCGTTCGATCAACGCAAGGATCTTTATTTCATCTGCCAATCGTTAAAGCGAACTTGTTAGAGATTATTGAGCGCTGTAAGGAGCATGATCTGCCGGTATTATCGACTTCACTTCAAAATTCTGTGGATATGCGAGAAACGCCTGAAGTAGATGGATTTGCTTTGATCATGGGCAATGAAGGCGCAGGTGTGCAGGAGATCCTTCAACAACAATCAACATTGAATGTGAAAATTCCGATCTTCGGCAGTGCGGAGTCCCTGAACGTTTCAGTAGCAACAGGTATCCTTTTGTATGAATTACAGCGAAATAGAACGTAATTTGTGACATAGCGTTGCAATTATAGAATTTTTTCATATATAATGAAAAAGATGAATGGAATAGTATTAAAAACGAAGATGGAGAAAAGTAGGTAATGATTCCGCCAAAAAGGGAGGAAATGTCTTAGACTGTGAGCATTTCTTTGGTAGGTATTATTGAATTCACTCCTGAGTTGTCACCTGAACTGTTAAGTAGGGCTGACCGGTGAAGAGCCGTTATTAAAATGAAGTGAACAGTGTATTTTTCATTGTTAAATTGGGTGGTACCGCGAACTCCTCGTCCCTTATTGGATGAGGAGTTTTTTATATTTTTTTAGGAGGGGTTGCACGGTGAAAGACCGTTTAGAAGCTCTAAAAGTTGAAGCGATCGGCCAGATTAAAGAAGCCCAAGATCTAAAAGATCTGCAAGCTGTTAAGGTAGCTTATTTAGGTAAGAAAGGACCCATTACGGAAGTATTAAAAGGAATGGGGAAATTGTCTGCTGAAGAAAGACCTGTAATTGGCGCTTATGCCAACGAAGTTCGTGACAGCATCCAACAAGAACTAGATAAAAAACAAAGCGAACTGGAGAATAGAGCGATCGCAGAAAAACTTTCAAAAGAAACGATCGATGTGTCATTACCAGGAAGACCTGTAAAGAAAGGAAATCCTCATCCGTTAACAGCTGTTGTTACTGAGATTGAAGATCTTTTCTTGAGCATGGGCTTCACGATCGCTGAAGGACCAGAAGTAGAAACGGACTATTATAATTTTGAAGCGTTAAACTTGCCAAAGGGACACCCTGCTCGAGATATGCAGGACTCATTCTTCATTACAGAAGATATCCTTCTTCGTACACAAACATCACCTGTTCAAGCGCGTACGATGGAAAAGCATGAAGGAGAAGGACCTGTGAAGATCATTTCTCCTGGTAAGGTTTACCGAAGAGATAACGATGATGCTACACATTCACATCAGTTCATGCAGATCGAAGGACTCGTTGTCGACCAAAACGTTCGTTTAAGTGACTTAAAAGGTGTGCTTGAAACGTTCGCCAAAAAAATGTTCGGTGAAGATCGTAAAATTCGTCTTCGTCCAAGTTTCTTCCCTTTTACAGAGCCATCTGTCGAAATGGATATCTCTTGCTTTAAATGTAGCGGAAAAGGCTGTTCGATCTGTAAGCAAACAGGTTGGATTGAGATTTTAGGAGCAGGTATGGTTCATCCGAACGTGCTTGAGATGGCAGGGTTCGATTCAAAGAAATATACAGGTTTTGCATTTGGTATGGGACCTGAGCGTATCGCGATGCTCAAATATGGGATTGATGATATTCGTCATTTCTATGCGAACGATATCCGGTTTTTAAAACAATTCAAAAATGCATAACTTGAGGAGGGGAATTATATGCTAATCTCTTATAACTGGCTAAAAGAATATGTAAACGTAGAAATCTCACCGTCTGAACTCGCAGATAAAATTACAAAAAGCGGTATTGAAGTCGAGATGGTCGAGTCACTAAATAAAGGAATCAGTGGAGTAGTTGTTGGATATGTGGAAGAATGCATCCAGCATCCTAACGCTGACAAGCTTAGAGTTTGTAAAGTAGATGTAGGTCAAGGTGAAGTCTCACAGATCGTGTGCGGTGCACCAAACGTAGCTCAAGGCCAAAAAGTGGCTGTTGCTGTACCTGGAGCGGTTCTTCCAGGTAACTTTAAAATAAAAAAAGCAAAACTTCGCGGTGAAGAATCTCACGGAATGATTTGTTCACTTACAGAGTTAGGTGTAGATACTAAATTAGTACCAAAAGAATATGCAACAGGAATCTTTGTGATGCCAAGTGACGCAGAGCCTGGAAGTGATGCATTAGAATACTTAAATTTGAATGACCATGTATTAGAACTTGGACTTACACCAAACCGAGCTGATTGTCTGAACGTGATCGGTGTAGCGAATGAAGTAGCTGCGATCTTAGAACAAGAAGTGAAACTTCCAAACACATCGATCAAAACGTTTGAAGAGAAAGCAGGAGAATTTATCTCTGTTCAGATCGAATCACTTGAAGATAACCCATATTACGGAGCGATGATCATCCGTGATGTTAAAATTGGTCCTTCTCCGCTTTGGATGCAGAATCGCCTTATGGCATCGGGCATCCGTCCGATCAATAACATCGTTGATATCACAAACTATGTACTTCTTGAGTATGGTCAGCCTTTACATGCCTTTGACTATAACCGATTAGGCTCAAAAGAGATCGTAATCCGCCGTGCAACAGAAGGTGAACACATTCAAACGCTTGACGATCAAGATCGTAAACTTAAAGAAACTCACTTAGTGATCACAAATGGAAAAGATCCGATTGCAGTAGCTGGTGTTATGGGCGGGGCTACAAGTGAAGTCCAATCTGACACAACAAACGTATTATTAGAGGCAGCATATTTTGCTTCAGGTCGTGTAAGAGCAGCTTCTAAAGACCTTGGTTTACGAAGTGAAGCGAGTTCGAGATACGAAAAAGGCATCGATCGTAACCGAGTATATGCTGCAGCAATGAGAGCTGCTAGCCTTATGGCGGAACTTGCTGGAGGCAAAGTTGCTGAAGGAATCGTTGAGGCTGGTAAGCGAGAAGTTAACACTTACAGCGTCAAGATGGATGTATCTAGAATGAATAATCTTTTAGGAACAGAGATCACATCTGAACAGACTGGATCTATCTTTAAGCGTTTAGGTTTTAGTTATAAAGAATCTGACGGACAGTTCGAAGTAAACGTTCCTTCCCGCAGACCAGACATAACGATCGAAGCGGATTTGATTGAAGAAGTAGGACGTATCTATGGATATGACCGTATCCCAACTACGTACCTTTTATCTGAAGCGCGTCCTGGTGGCCTAACG
Source organism: Fictibacillus sp. 18YEL24 (assembly GCF_015903855.1). Classification (GTDB taxonomy): domain Bacteria; phylum Bacillota; class Bacilli; order Bacillales; family Fictibacillaceae; genus Fictibacillus; species Fictibacillus phosphorivorans_C. The sequence goes on along the minus strand of NZ_JACZDT010000005.1, from coordinate 108,363 downwards.
AAGAATCAGGCACAACGCCGTAATATCAGAACGTATCTAGAAGGTGCTGGGCTATATCAAGCTGTTACTTACGCATTGACTACTCCTCTAAAGTCTACTCATTTTTCGTTCAGCAAAGAGAAGGTTTATCCGATCTCAGTTGCGCATCCGATGAGTGAAGAGCGCAGTACGTTAAGAATGAGTTTATTGCCGCAGCTTCTTGAAGTGCTTCAATACAACAGGAATCGCTCAATGGAAGACCTCGCTATCTATGAGATGGGATCTGTATTCATCAATCGCCAAGAAGTATTAACAGATCTTCCTGAAGAGTATGTGTTCGTCTCAGGCGCTGTTACAGGTGTGTTTAACGAGCATCTTTGGCAAGGAGAGAGAAAGACTGTTGATTTTTATGTGTTAAAAGGGATCTTAGAAGGTCTCATGGGTGAATTGAACCTTTCTGAGCGTATCACCTATGAAGCTGGAGAAATTGAGAACATGCATCCAGGAAGAACAGCGATCGTGAAACTTGATGGCATTTCTGTAGGATTTGTAGGTCAGCTTCACCCAGCTCTTCAAAAAGAGTTGGATGTAAAAGATACGTATGTGTTCGAGTTGAACGCAACTAGTCTTTTAGAGAAGGAAACAGATCAGATGGTCTATCAAACATTGCCGCGTTATCCTTCGATTACACGAGATATCGCTCTTGTTGTTGATCAAGAACTTCCAGCAGGAGACCTGACAACTGTAATTCAAGCTGCAGGTGGAGAGCTGTTAAAAGAAGTAAATCTTTTTGATCTGTATGAAGGAGAAAAGATGGAAGAAGGCAAGAAATCACTTGCATTCTCACTGAAATATTTTGATCCAGAACGAACGTTAACAGATGAGGAAGTTGTAACGGCGCATAACCGCGTATTAAAGAGCTTAGAAGAACGCTTTGGCGCTCAGCTAAGAAAATAATTGTTGAAGAAGCTGGTTCATCAAGAGATGGCCAGTTTTTTTGTCTTTATTATTAGGCTGTTTTTGCATATTTTGCAGTTCTTGAAAATGGTGTCAATGCGAACTGGACACTTTTATGTGAAAAGGGATCATTTTTATGTGATGGACTTCATTTTTTATGTGATGAACCGCATTTTTTATGTGATTATAACTTTTTAGTAACCAATGGCGGATGCTCGCTCTGCGAAAAAGAGGATGCTTCCTTATGGATTCATCCTCTCCGCCCCTTAAATCTTCTTTTTACGTAATAAATTTAGCGCTTTTTGAGTATTTGCAAAATGCTTTTTGGTTGCTGTGTCAAAAACAGACTGTCCGAACTTCTCAACAAGTTCTGCCGCTTTAACATCGACATGGGGGCCGGCACCTTTTGGTATAACGGTATTGAAACGCTGCCCGAGTTTATCCATTTCTTTTAAAAAGCTATATCTCGCCAAGATGGAAGCAGCAGCAACAGCTAGATGTATCGATTCACCTTTTGTAGCAAAATAAAGCCCTTCTTTTAAGAGGTTCTTCTCTCTTGTTAAATAGTTAAAGTACACACCAGGTTCACAGAACTGATCGACTAATATACCTTCGATCTCTTCACCTTCAATTTTAGCTTTTACATTTTGCAATGCACGGTTATGAAGGATAGCCTTAATCTTACCTTGCGTCATACCTTTTTGCTGAAGTTCGTTATACTTCTCATTATTCAGTACAAGGAGTGAGTATGGAACGGTATGAATAAGTTCTTTTGCAATTTGAATGATCTGTTTGTCATTTAAGTGCTTGGAGTCTTTCACACCTAGTTCTTTTACGAGTTCAAGCTTAGCTCTAGAAACGTATGCGGCAGCAACGGTCATCGGCCCAAAATAATCTCCTGTTCCAACTTCATCACTTCCGATCATTGATAATTCTGATGCGTTCTGTGGTGGGGCATATTGGTGAGGTGGTTTAACCGTCTTGCTTTTTGCTTTTGGAACGGAAACTTCACCTGAGTATTTTTGAGAAGCAGCTTCAGCTCCCTTTCCTTGAAACAAGACTTTGCCCGACTGATATGCTGTAACGGTGCAATCTGAGAGTTTTGCTGAAAAAACTGCGCCAGGTGGGGTTTTAGCTGATAGCACGGATGTGAGTTCCTTTTTCATCTCAAGTATTTCTGAACGGGTCATCTTTTTAACAACGTGAGACATGGTATTAATCCTCCTAATAATGAAGAGATTTCCAAATATATCAAAAAAACGCTACAATAGAACAGAAATATTTTCAACTGTGAACGATATTTGATAAGATAAAGATTAGAGTATTCATTAAATGAATGATCCTTTGTATGTTAAGGAGGTTATTTTGTGGCGGAAGAGAAAAAGAAAAACCGTACCACGGTCGAAATCTATGGACAACGATATGTAATTGCAGGGACCGAATCCTCCAGCCACATTCATTTAGTAGCTGATAAAGTAGACTTGAAAATGAGAGAGATTCAATCTCATAACCGGTTTCTCGACACGAAACAACTAGCTGTACTTACAGCAGTAAATACAATGAACGAATATTTAAAGATTAAAGAAGAGCTGAAAAAATTGCAACAGCGAATTGGAAAAGAGGAAAGTTAGTATGTTGGATTTAATTTTAATTATCGTATTAGCAGGTGGATTTTTAATCGGTTTAAAAAGAGGCTTCATCATGCAGCTTGTTCATTTGATCGGATTCATAGCAGCCTATATCGTTGCTTATCTGTATTATGATGAACTTGCGCCAAAGCTAGAGTTGTGGATTCCATACCCTTCTTCAAATGATAGTTCTGTTTCCTTTTTAATGAACAGCATATCACTTGAACAAGCTTATTATAATGCGATAGCCTTTGCGATTCTGTTCTTCGCAACCAAGATTATCCTACAGATCTTAGGGTCTATGCTCGATTTTCTTGCAAACTTACCGATTCTTCACACGTTCAACAGATGGCTCGGTGGTTTATTAGGTTTTGTAGAAGTCTATTTGATCGTGTTTATTTTATTGTATATCGCAACATTAGTTCCAATTGAGGCATTTCAAGCTCATTATGAAAATTCATGGATCGCACAGGGAATGGTCAAAAACACCCCCGTATTTTCTGAATCCGTAAAGGAAATGTGGATGAAACATATGGCATAACTTCTCCCAAAGCGGAGAAGTTTTTTTCTTTGCAGTTTATACTCAGTTGTTCTTGAAAGTGGTTGATGAAGCAAGAGTGTAAAGTGCTATAGGGATAATAACACAAATTATTAAAGCCATTATCATACTAGCATGACAATGAAAATAGAGGTGAGCTTATTATGGTAAATAAAAAAGAGGTAGTACGGGCACTGGAACAGATAGCTTTGTACCTTGAGATCTTAGGTGAGAATTCGTTTAAAGTTTCCGCTTATCGTAAAGCAGCGAACGCTCTTGAGAGTGATGAGCGAACGATGGATGAGATCGGGGATGTATCGAAACTAAAAGGAATAGGCAAAGGAACAGCTTCTGTAATAATTGAAATGATAGAAAAGGGCGAATCAGAACTTTTAGTTGAACTTCAGGAAAAAGTACCGTCTGAACTGATAACACTGCTGCAGGTACCTAATCTTGGAGGTAAAAAAATCGCTAAACTTTATTCTGAGTTAGGTGTAACGAATATTGAATCTCTAAAAGAAGCATGTGAAAATGGTAAAGTAAGAGAATTGGCAGGGTTTGGCGCTAAAACAGAAGAAAAGATTTTAGCATCGTTAAAAGATCTTGGGAAAAGACCAGAGAGGCTTCCTATAGCATACATGCTACCCATTGCAGAAAAAATAGAATCTCAGTTAAAAAGAATGAACAATATTGAGAGATACTCTAGAGCAGGAAGTTTAAGACGATACCGTGAAACGATCAAAGACTTAGATTTTATTATTTCAAGTGAACATCCGAGTGAAGTAAAAGAGCAACTCTTAAAACTGGATGGAGTTATCGACGTGATAGCAAGTGGAGATACGAAGGTTTCTGTCGTACTCGATGAGAAACTCTCTGTATCCGTTGATTTTCGTATCGTACAACCTCATCAGTTTGCTACTACACTGCATCATTTTACAGGCTCTATGGAACATAACGTTAAAATGCGTCAGCTTGCAAAGGCAAGAGGCGAAAAGATCAGTGAATATGGTGTAGAAAATATAGAAACTGGTGAAATTCTTACATTTGACACGGAAGAGGATTTCTATGCCCATTTCTCTTTAAGCTGGATTCCACCTGAAGCGAGAGAGTCTGGAGAAGAAATAGAGCTATTTAAAGATGGTCATGACCTTATTCAGTTATCCGATATAAAAGGAGATCTTCATCTGCATTCTACTTGGAGCGATGGGGCGTTCTCGATCGAGGAAATGGCTGAGGAAGCACGAAGCAAGGGATATGAATATATGGCGATTACAGATCACTCTCAATATTTACGAGTAGCAAATGGTCTAACACCTGAGAGAGTGCGTATGCAGCGACAAGAGATCAATAAGTTAAATAAGCGGTATACCGATTTTAAGATACTAGCTGGAATCGAGATGGATATTCTACCAGATGGTACACTTGATTATGATGATGAATTGTTAGATGAGATGGATTTTGTCATTGCGAGCATCCATTCTGCGTTCTCTCAAGATCAAAGCAAGATCATAAATCGTTTGAAGACGGCGTTAAAACACAAAAAAGTGAATCTGATCGCCCACCCAACAGGGCGCCTGATCGGACGTAGAGAAGGATATGACGTGGATGTTGAAACCCTGCTGCAGCTTGCTTATGAAACAGGTACTGCAGTTGAGTTGAATGCGAATCCGAATCGTCTAGATCTTGCTCCACACTGGTTAAGGAAAGCTCAGGAACTTGGGGTCAAGGTAGCGATTAATACAGATGCACATTATAAAGACACGATGAAACATATGGAGATTGGAGCAGCGGTTGCCCGAAAAGGTTTTGTTCGAAAAAGCAATGTGTTAAACACAATGACATTAAACGAACTTGAAACCTATTTAAACCGTGAAAAATAGCTCTAGGTCCTGGGAATCAGGAGGAAGAATATATGCAAGAAAAAATGCTGCGTGTTTTAGAACTAAGAAAAGTGATCGATCGTCTAAAAAAGCATGCGAGTTGCTCACTTGGACTAAATAAGATAAATTCCTTAATGCCGTTTACAGCACTCGAAGATGTAAATGAGGCTCAAGATGCTACAGATGAAGGTGTAAAAGTTCTCCGATTAAAAGGAGAAGTTCCATTTGGCGGGATCTTTGATGTTTCATCAAATGTTAAGCGATCAAAGATTGGCAGTCTGCTAAACGAAGAAGATTTGATGGATATCGCTTCGACTCTCTATGGTGGAAGACGCTTCAAGCGATTTATCGAGGGCTTAGTAGAGGATGGAATCGAACTGCGCATCCTTAAGAATGCAGCAGAAAACATCATTCCTCTTCATGAGCTAGAACAAGAGATTAAAAGCTGTATCGATGACAACGGACATATGATGGATAGCGCTAGTCCAGAACTTCGTGCGATTCGTCAGCAGCTGCGTACGTTTGAGGCACGCGTAAGAGAAAAGCTGGAATCAATCGTCAGATCATCGAGCTATCAAAAAATGTTGTCTGACTCGATCATTACGATTCGTAACGACCGATTCGTTATTCCAGTAAAACAAGAGTACAGAGGTAATTTTGGCGGAATGGTCCATGATCAATCAGCGAGTGGAGCGACTCTGTTTATTGAACCTCAATCTGTTATGACGGTTAACAATCAAGTGAAAGAAGCAAAAGCGAAAGAAGCGCGCGAAGTAGAAAAGATTTTAAGAGAACTAACTGCTGAAGTTGCTGAACATGCTGATGATATTCTGTTGAACGTAGATGTTTTAGCAGAGATGGATTTTATTCTAGCAAAAGCTAGATTCGCCAATGAGCTAAAATGTACGCGTCCGATTATGAATGACAAAGGTTTTATTTCACTGAATAGCGGCAGACATCCTCTGCTCGATCAAGAAACAGTTGTTCCAACGAGTGTGATGTTAGGTGGCGAGTATCAATCACTCGTCATAACAGGTCCAAATACAGGTGGTAAAACGGTTACCTTAAAAACGATCGGGCTGCTTACACTTATGGCGCAATGTGGCCTTCAGATTCCGGCTGGAGAAGAATCAGAAATGGCAGTCTTTAAGACTATCTATGCTGACATTGGCGATGAGCAGTCAATTGAACAATCATTGAGTACATTCTCTTCACATATGGTTAACATCGTAGACATCTTAAACAAGATTGACTTTGAATCACTCGTTCTCTTTGATGAACTTGGAGCAGGGACAGATCCTCAAGAAGGTGCAGCCCTCGCTATTTCAATTCTAGACTTCGTTTTTGCGCGGGGAGCACGTGTCGTAGCGACAACCCATTATAGTGAGTTAAAAGCATATGCATACAACCGACCTGGTGTTATGAACGCTTCTGTAGAATTTGATGTGCAGACGTTAAGACCTACATATCGTTTATTAGTGGGAGTGCCAGGCCGAAGTAACGCGTTTGAGATCTCTAAAAGACTCGGGCTCCGCCAAGATATCATTGATTCAGCTCGTTCTCAGATCAGTGAAGATGAGAACAAGATTGATAATATGATAAAGTCTTTAGAAGATAATCGTAAAAAAGCAGAAAAAGAGATGGAAGAAGCAGAGAACAGACGAAAAGAAGCAGAGTCTATTAAGGGTGATCTAGAAAGAGAACTCGAACTGTTTCAAAATGAAAAAGATCGATTGTATGAAAAAGCAAAGCAGGAAGCAGAAAAGGCAATTGAAAAAGCACGTGAAACAGCAGAAGAGATTATTCATGAGATTCGTGAACTTCAAAAATCTGGCGGACAGATCAAAGAACATAAACTGATTGAAGCGAAAAAAAGATTAGAAGAAGCTGTTCCAAAATCAAAAGCCAAAAACAAGAAGGTAAAAGCGGTATCAACAAAACAAGAATATGTTCCAGGTGACGAGGTAAGAGTACTTACTGTCGGTCAAAAAGGACATATCGTTGAAAAAGTAAGCAACAACGAATACCAAGTTCAGATTGGAATCTTAAAGATGAATGTATCTGAAAAAGATTTAGAATGGGTGAAACAAAGTAAACCGAAACCTGAACCGCGTTCATTCGTAAAAGTATCAGGAAACTCTGATTCTTCTCGTCCTGAACTTGACCTAAGAGGGAAAAGGTATGAAGATGCGATGCTAGAGGTGGATCGATATCTGGATGAAGCACTCCTAGCAGGTTTTAACCAAGTGTATATCATCCATGGTAAAGGGACAGGTGCACTTAGAAAAGGTGTTCAAGAGCTGTTGAAAACGCATCGAAACGTTAAGTCCACTCGTATGGGTGCAGCTGGTGAAGGCGGAGGCGGAGTAACAGTCGCTGTATTGAAATAGTATAGTGAATTAAACCAAGCCGTTTACAAAGGGGTATTGTTGAATGGATTTTATGAGTAACGCTTTTATTAAAACAGCAGCTAACTATAGCGTTGTCGTGCTATGTCTAGTCGTTTTTTTGGCTGTGTTTGAACTGGTTACGCGTTATAAAAACTGGGTCGAGATCAAGAAAGGGAACTTTTCAGTTGCTATGGCTACTGGCGGGAAAATTTTTGGTATCGCGAACATCTTTCGTTACTCGATCGCTCAAAATGATTCCATACTAATGATGATAACGTGGAGTGCCTATGGATTCATCCTACTCTTGATCGGTTATTTTATCTTCGAATTCTTAACCCCAAAGTTTCAGATCGATAAAGAGATCGAGAACGATAACCGAGCAGTTGGTTTCATATCGATGATCATCTCAATTGGTTTATCATTTGTAATCGGTGAAGGAATCGAATAGCTGAAGGGAAAAGATATGGAAACGTTATTTAAAGTGTTGTTTGTATTAAGCGGAGTATTCATTGCGGCAGGACTTATCTACTTATTTTTCTTTGCTTAAATCTCAAAACCAGTTCTCAAATGGAGAGCTGGTTTTTTAATTACTCATTAATTTTTTATGTTACTGTTTGTCTGCCTTTCACTTAATGTTTTCCATTTTTCTTCTTTTGCAAGTTGATTGAAGCGTAAGGTTGCCGACTCCTACGGGACGAGCGGTCAGGTGGAGACTCCAAATGGCGCAACGCGGCAGGAGGCTCACCGTTCGCCCCGTGGAAAGCGTGCAACCTGAAGCGGAAATCAACTACTTTCAAAGATTTGTTAATTTGCCTATGCTTAAATACAGTTTTTAGAACCGTATTATTGAATTATTTATAATTTTTAAAAAAGTATATAAAATTGTATACGTTTTCAATATAATAGGAATAAAGATATAGAAATTTTGAAGGAAGGCGTGAATTAAAGGAGGAGATGCAAGTGGAAAGACGGTGGCTCAACAGTTACCCTAGTGAGATTCCGGGACATCTTGATTACGACAGCAAACCTTTATTCGCGTATTTAGAATCAGCAGCAGAAGAAAAAACAGATAAAACTGCTGTGCACTTTTTAGGAAAGACTTTAACATTCGGTGAGCTTCATGAATGCAGTTTACGCTTCGCACATGCTTTAACAACACTTGGTGTAAAAAAAGGTGATCGTGTTGCCATCATGCTGCCTAACTGCCCGCAAGCAGTCATCGCCTATTACGGCACGCTCTTTATAGGTGGGATTGTTGTGCAGACGAATCCTCTTTACACGGAGAGAGAATTACGACATCAGTTATCAGACAGCGGGGCAAAAGTCATTGTAGGATTAGATCTTTTGTTTGGAAGAATCTCAGCCGTTCGTGGAGATACGAACATTGAACACATCATCATGACCTTTGTGAAGGATTATCTGCCGTTTCCTAAGAATTTAATCTATCCTTTTATTCAAAAAAGGCAGAATCCAACAGTCGTCGTTGATATTACGTACAATCATGAAGTTCATTCGTTTCGAGATCTGCAGAAACGCTCTCAACCAGTAAAGCCACAAGTAGAGGTGAACCCCGATGAGGATCTTGCCCTGCTGCAGTATACTGGGGGTACAACTGGACCAGCAAAAGGTGTGATGCTGACACACAAAAATCTAGTCACGAATGCGTTACAGTGCAATACATGGATGTATAAAAACAGAGAAGGAAAAGAAAAAATTCTCGGTGCTCTACCTTTCTTCCATGTATACGGGATGACGTGTGTAATGAATCTTGGCATCATAACGAGAGCAGAGATGATTATTCTCCCAAGGTTTGATCCAGCGCAAGTTTTGAAGACGATTCATAAGGAACGACCAACGCTATTTCCAGGCGCTCCGACAATGTATATCGCACTTCTGAATCATCCAGATCTAAAGAAATACGATCTTTCATCCATTCAGGCATGTATAAGCGGTTCGGCTGCTTTGCCTCTTGAAGTGCAACAAAAATTTCAGGCAGTCATTTCAGGTTCGTTGGTAGAAGGGTATGGGCTTACAGAGGCTTCACCTGTTACTCATGCTAACCTCATTTATGGTGATCAGGTAAGAGGCAGTATAGGATTACCTTGGCCGAACACTGAAGCAGCAATCATCTCGGCTGAGACTGGCGAATGGGCAGAGCCGGGTGAGATCGGAGAATTAGCTGTAAGAGGACCTCAGGTTATGAAAGGGTATTGGAACCAACCCGAAGAGACCGCATCTGTATTTAGGGAAGATTGGTTGATTACGGGGGATATGGGTTATATGGATGAAAAAGGTTACTTTTATATCGTGGATCGCAAAAAAGACTTGATCATCGCAGGTGGATTTAATATTTACCCTCGTGAGGTAGAAGAAGTTTTGTATGAACACGAAAAAGTAAAAGAAGCTGTAGTAGTCGGTGTGCCTGATGCATACAGAGGAGAGACGGTCAAAGCTTTTGTTGTTTTAAAGGAAGGAGCAGAGTGTACGGAAGAAGAGTTAAATAAATTCTGCCGGGAACATCTTGCGTCCTTTAAAGTACCTAGGCTTTATGAATTCAGACAAGAGCTTCCTAAGACGATGGTAGGCAAGATCTTAAGAAGAGTTCTTTTGGAAGAAGAACGTGAGAAGGCAAAACAAAGCTCGTAAAAAGCTGCCACCTGGCGGCTTTTTCTATGTGAAAATATCACTTTCCAAAAATGAAAAAACGTTAACTTCAAGTTAAACTTGTAAAATGTATAGAAAAAATGACATAATGAAATTGACAGAAAAGAAAGATTTGTTTTACAATTATGAATGAACAATCATTCATTTTTGAAAAGATGATTGTGCTATACAAAAAGAGGCGATAGAAATGAAGCGTAAAGGTCCAAAATACGAAAAAATTATTGATGCAGCTGTAAATGTGATTGCAGAACATGGCTACCATCAATCCCAAGTTTCAAAGATAGCGAAAGAAGCAGGTGTCGCTGACGGCACCATCTATCTATATTTTAAAAATAAAGAAGATCTGCTTGTTTCTGTTTTTAATGAGAAGATGGGGACCTTTATCGAAAAAACAGAAAACGAGCTAAAAAGTAACGATTCAGCGATTGAGAAGCTTAGAATTCTTGTTGAGATGCACTTTAAGCAACTGACTGCTGATTTTGAACTATCAATCGTAACTCAGCTAGAACTTAGGCAGACAAACAGACAACTTCGTGCAAAAATCGGTGAAGTATTAAAGAGGTACTTAGATTTAATCGATTCTATATTGAAGGATGGAATGCATGAAGGGGTTTTTGTTAAGAACATGGATTACAGATTAGCTCGTCAGATGATCTTTGGAACAATTGACGAAACAGCAACAAACTGGGTGATGAACGATCATCGATATGATCTTCCTGCTCTTGCTGGTCCCGTACATCAGATGCTTGTAAACGGTCTGTCCGTTCGGTCTGTAAATCCGGATGATTGATTTTCAAAAAAGGAGGGAATGCGAAATTGGAATTCTTACAAATTGAAAAACAAAATAAAGTGGCTACGATCAAACTTAATCGTGCGCCAGCCAATGCATTATCAACGGGAGTTATCGCGGAAATCGACAAAGCACTTGATCAGATCGAAAATGATAACTCTGTTAAAGCAATTGTTGTTTTAGGAGAAGGACGTTTCTTTTCTGCAGGAGCTGATATCAAAGAGTTTACAGAAGTTACTGATGAAAAGGGTTTTGCAGAGCTTGGAAAAAAGGGACAAGATGTTTTTAACCGAATCGAACAGTTCTCAAAACCAGTGATTGCTGCGATTCATGGGGCAGCGCTTGGTGGCGGTCTTGAACTTGCGATGAGTTGCCACATAAGACTTGTGGCAGATGATGCAAAACTTGGTCTTCCCGAGCTCACACTAGGACTGGTTCCGGGATTTGCAGGAACGCAAAGACTGCCACAGCTTGTAGGTGTACCTAAAGCTTGCGAGATGCTCCTTTCAAGTAAGCCGATTTCAGGAAAAGATGCTGTCACATATGGTTTAGCAAACAGCTCTTATCCAACAGAAGAACTTTTTGAAAAGGCTTACAAAATGGCTGAAGAATTTTCTATGAAGAGTGCTGTTTCTATTAAGTACACATTAGAATTGTTGAATTATGCGAGACATGGACTCTATGAAAAAGGTGCAGAGAAAGAGCAAGAACTGTTTGGAAAAGCTTTTAAAAGTTTTGATGGACAAGAAGGAATCTCAGCATTTATTGAAAAAAGAAAGCCTGAATTTCAGGACCGATAACTAGGAGGGTAACGATGAACATTTTTGTTATTTTAAAACGTACTTTTGATACAGAGGAAAAAATTTCGGTTTCAAACAATAAGATCTCTGAAGATAGTGCAGAATTCATTATTAATCCATATGACGAATATGCGATTGAAGAAGCAATCACATTAAAAGATGCCCACGGTGGCACGGTTACGGTTGTCACGGTTGGAGACGAAGATTCTGAAAAAGAACTTCGCACAGCACTGGCTATGGGAGCAGATCAAGCGGTTCTTATCTCAAACGAAGATTTGGACAGCCAAGATCAATTTACGACTTCGTCAGTTTTGGCAGCTTACTTTAAAGATAAAGAATACGACATTATTCTAGGCGGGAACGTTGCGATTGATAACGGTACTGGTCAAGTTGGACCGCGTCTTGCAGAATTATTAGATATTCCACACGTAACAACGATCACAAAGATTGAAATAAACGGTACGACTGTAAACATCGAACGCGATGTTGAAGGAGACCTTGAGAAGATCGAAACATCTCTTCCATTATTGGTAACAGCACAACAAGGATTGAACGAGCCTCGTTACCCTTCTTTACCAGGTATCATGAAAGCTAAGAAAAAGCCTCTTGAAACGCTAGAGTTAGATGATCTTGATATTGATGAAGATGAAGTTGAAGCGAAAACAAAAACAGTAGAAGTGTATCTTCCACCTAAAAAGGAAGCTGGAAAAATCCTATCAGGTGAAACACCAGAGCAAGTAAAAGAACTTGTATCTCTGTTAAGAAACGAAGCGAAGGTAATATAAGGAGGAGTCATCATGGCAAAAAAAGTTTTAGTACTTGCAGAATCCCGTGACGGTGCATTACGTAATGTTTCATTCGAAGCAATTGCAGCAGCAAAAGAAATTTCTGGCGGTGGAGAAGTTTTCGCAGTATTATGCGGTGACTCTGTGCAGTCATTAGCAACTGAGTTAATTCACTATGGAGCTGATCGTGTAATTACAGCGGAAAATGAAAAACTAGCGAACTATACACCAGATGGTTATTTCCAAACATTAAAGCAGATCATCGATGATGAAAGCCCTGAAGCTATCGTGTTCGGACACACTTCTTTAGGTAAAGACCTTTCTCCAAGACTTGCAGCTCGATTAGAATCTGGACTGATTTCAGATGTTACTGGACTGGAACAAGCGGGTGAGAACACGGTATTTACTCGCCCTGTATATTCTGGAAAAGCCTTTGAAAAGAAATTAATCTCAGATGGTCTAGTATTCGTTACGATTCGTCCGAATAACATTGCACCATTAGAGAAGGATGAATCTCGCTCCGGTGATGTAACATCTGTTTCCGTTGATATAAAAGACTTAAGAACGATTGTTAAAGAAGTTGTCCGCAAAGCATCTACTGGCGTAGATCTAGCAGAAGCAAAGATCATCGTTGCTGGAGGTCGAGGCGTTAAATCTGAAGATGGTTTCAAACCTCTTCAAGAACTTGCAGATGTACTTGGTGCAGCTGTAGGAGCTTCACGTGGTGCTTGTGATGCGGATTATTGTGATTATTCATTACAGATCGGTCAAACAGGTAAAGTTGTAACCCCTGATCTATATATCGCTTGCGGGATCTCTGGAGCTATTCAGCATCTAGCTGGGATGTCCAACTCTAAAGTGATCGTTGCGATCAACAAAGATCCAGAAGCTAGCATCTTTTCAGTAGCAGATTACGGAATCGTTGGTGACCTTTTTGAAGTCGTTCCATTATTAACAGAAGAGTTTAAGAAAGTGTTAGTATAATAGAATGTAACGAATGAAAACGTCCGTTTTTCTGGACGTTTTTTTCAATTATGTAACGAGGAAGGTGTATGATGACAACAATTGCATTCATCCGTCACGGTGAAACCGATTGGAATACTGAAAAAAGAGCTCAAGGCTGCAAGGATATACCGCTTAATGACAACGGAAAGTATCAAGCAGAACGTTTAGCAAAAAGATTTGCAGATGAGAAATGGGATGCTATATATGCCAGTCCACTACTTAGAGCATTTCATACAGCTGAGGCTATCAGTGGTATAACAGGCTTAAACGTGATAGCCGATGAAAGGCTCCGTGAAATCTCATTTGGAGAAACAGAAGGTACCACTGAAATCGAACGAGTCGAACGCTGGGGAGAAAATTGGATGGATCTCGACTTAGGCAGAGAACCAAATGAAGATGCGGATCTTCGATGGAAAGCAGCTTTACAAGACATTATACAAAAGCATAAGGATGAAAAGGTTTTGATCATTACTCATGGTGCCTTGCTTGTAAGGATCTTTAAAGAGCTACTACAAGACGATACGGATCGCTGGTACGGTCTAAATAATACGTCCTTTTCGGTCTTTAATCTAAAAGCAGAAAACGATTGGACTTGTGAATTATTTAACTGTCAGAAACATCTTGAAACGAGTGCAACAATATAACGTTTGTCGAATTAAAAACTTGGGTACCATAAACGTGAGCAAACTATTAGCAACTGTAACATATGTGGGATATACTTTGTTTACACTTTGTTATTTAAAAGGAGGGCCAAATAAATGGCTATTGTTAATGCATCAGATCAAACATTTAATACAGAAACGAACGAAGGTTTAGTACTTGCTGACTTTTGGGCACCATGGTGCGGACCTTGTAAAATGATCGCTCCTGTTCTTGAAGAAGTAGATCAAGAAATGGAAGAAGTAAAAGTAGTTAAGCTTGATGTTGATGAAAACCAAGAAACAGCTGGTAAATTCGGAGTTATGAGTATTCCAACTCTACTTGTTTTCAAAGACGGTCAAGTGGTAGATCAAGTTGTCGGTTTCCAACCGAAAGAAGCTTTAGTTGAACTATTAAACAAACATAAATAAGGTTTATCCAAAAAAAGCCCGTTGCTCGGGCTTTTTTTTATGCATTTTATAACTGCTCAATATTTTCTAGGAAATATTGTCGATAAATGAAAATATGTGGTATTGAAATCATGATAGTATAATGATCAGGTTGATACATGATATGATAATAGAAAAGACTGCTGAGAGTGAAGGGGGGAAGAAATTGACCTCTATTTCTGTAAAACAAAAATTAATGTTGCTACCAGATCAACCGGGCTGCTATCTCATGAAGAATGAGTTCGGAAAAGTGATTTATGTTGGAAAAGCAAAAGTGTTAAAGAACCGTGTAAAGTCTTATTTTTCTGGAACACATGATGGCAAAACACAAAGACTTGTAAGTGAGATCAGAGATTTTGAATACATCGTAACTTCTACCGAGATGGAAGCACTGGTCCTAGAGATGAATTTAATAAAGAAGCACGACCCTCGTTATAACGTGATGCTAAAAGATGATAAGAGCTATCCATACTTAAAGATTACTGCTGAAAAACAGCCACGACTCCTATATATACGGAAGATAAAAAAAGACGGCGGAAAATATTTTGGTCCGTTCGTGAATGCTTATGCTGCCCAAGAAACGAAGAAACTTTTAGATCGTATATTTCCGCTACGAAAGTGTGACACGATGCCTAAGCGGGTGTGTTTGTATTATCATATCGGCCAATGTTTAGGTCCATGCGTATATGATGTAACCGAACAAGAAAACAAGCAGATGGTTGATGGCATTATAAAATTTCTTAATGGCGGTTACCAGGACGTTAAAAATGAGTTATCAGAAAAGATGCTAGAAGCCTCTGAAGCATTGAACTTTGAACGCGCTAAAGAGCTTCGAGATCAGATACAGCATATTGAAGCTGTTATGGAAAAGCAAAAGATGATGACGGCAGACTTGGTCGATCGAGACGTGTTTGGATACCATTTTGATAAAGGTTGGATGTGTGTACAAGTCTTCTTTATCAGACAAGGTAAAGTGATCGCCAGGGATATTTCTGTCTTTCCGTTTTATGGAGAGGCGAATGAAGATCTATTAACCTTTATTGGTCAGTTCTATCTGCAAAAGAATCATCTTCTGCCTAAAGAGATACTGCTTCCTCAAGAAGTTGATGCTAATCTTGTATCGGAACTTCTACAAGTAAAAGTTTTGCAACCAAAAAAAGGACAAAAGAAAGAGCTAGTAGAGTTAGCAACTAAAAACGCATCTTTAGCTCTTCACGAAAAATTTGCCCTGATTGAGCAAGATGAAGCGAGAACGATCAAAGCCGTTGAGAACCTTGGCGAAAGAATCGGAATTGCTGCTCCTTATCGTATCGAAGCGTTCGATAACTCAAATATACATGGAACAGATCCTGTTTCTGCGATGGTTGTTTTTGTTGATGGTAAACCTTATAAAAAGGATTATCGAAAATACAAGATCAAATCTGTAGAAGGACCAGATGATTATGCTTCCATGAAAGAAGTTGTTCGCCGCAGATATACAAGAGTGTTAAGAGAAGAAGGAGAGCTTCCTAATCTGATTCTGATCGATGGTGGAAAAGGTCAGATATCAGCGGCTCAAGATGTATTAGAAAACGAGCTTAACTTATTTATTCCTGTAGCAGGTCTATCGAAAGATGAAAAGCATAGAACCTCACAGCTATGGATCGGTGATCCTCCAGAGATGATACACCTGGCTCGAAACAGTCAGGAATTCTATCTGTTGCAACGAATTCAAGATGAAGTTCATAGGTTTGCGATCTCTTTCCACCGAAAAGTTCGCTCTAAAAGTATGTTTGAATCAACATTAGACAGCATTGCGGGTATTGGTGACAAACGGAAGAAGATGCTTCTTCGCCATTTTGGATCATTAAAGAAGTTAAAAGAAGCTTCTGTTGATGAGATTCAAGCAGCAGGTGTACCTAAACCAGTAGCCGAGCTGATAGAAAAAGCATTTTTATCAAATGAGTAGTTGCAGCCATTGAGTAACTTTGTTAAAATGAATCCAACTTTATAAATATGCCATGCTTCGTATGAAGTGATGGTAGAGGAGCAGGAACCAATAGTAACCCATCTGAAGAGAAGAAGCTCTAGTGATGATGGTGGAAAGGGGATTCTTGCCGAAGTGTAAAAGGACTTCTAGCCTTTTATGCTGGACCTGTATTGAACAAATACAGAGCTGTCACACAAGTCCCCCCAGGGTTTGTGTGGAGGACTATCTCACGAGGGGGAACAAACTTGGCTTGCTACGGATTAAAGCAACAATAGGGTTTTTCCTTATTGTTGCTTTTTTGTATATACTTTCAAATTAAGTGACCTGAAAGTATACGTGCAGACTAAGCAGACGTGGTAATTTTAGCGTCAACAAACTTCTAATAAAAGAGATAGAATCTTACAACAAGAAGGGATTGGAGTATATGGGGAGAATCGTTCAAAAATTTGGTGGAACTAGTGTTGGCTCAGTTGAGCGAATACAAAATGTGGCGAAACGAATCATCCATGAAGTAGATGCAGGAAATGAAGTCGTGGTAGTCGTTTCAGCGATGGGTAAAACAACGGATGAACTTGTAAAGCTTGCTACAGATATTAGTCAGAACCCTTCCAAACGGGAGATGGATATGCTCCTTACGACGGGAGAACAGATTACGATCGCCCTATTGACGATGGCTCTGCATCAAGAAGGATATAAAGCTCAATCATTAACAGG
This sequence comes from Fictibacillus sp. 18YEL24, assembly GCF_015903855.1. GTDB lineage: Bacteria > Bacillota > Bacilli > Bacillales > Fictibacillaceae > Fictibacillus > Fictibacillus phosphorivorans_C. The sequence continues at coordinate 91,176 of NZ_JACZDT010000005.1, read as the reverse complement.
ATGGCAAGCGGGCATTCAAACAGAAGATACCTTTTCAAATGCGAGAATACTAGACATCGATTCCAAGCGCATCTCTTCGCTGTTAAAAGATGGCCATATCGTGGTTGTTGCTGGATTTCAAGGGATTATTCCTGAAACAAAGGATATTGCCACTCTTGGTAGAGGTGGATCTGATACAACAGCCGTTGCGCTAGCAGCAGCTCTTAATGCAGATCGATGTGATATCTATACCGATGTGACCGGTGTATATACGACTGATCCCCGTGTAGTGAATTCGGCTAGAAAACTACCTTCGATCTCTTATGATGAGATGTTAGAGATGGCCAACCTTGGTGCAGGTGTCTTACATCCTAGAGCGGTTGAGTTTGCTAAAAACTATAATATTACATTAGAAGTAAGATCAAGTATGAGTGAAGAGCGTGGAACATTAGTTGAGGAGGAAGTGTCTATGGAACAAAATTTAATGGTTAGAGGTCTTGCGTTTGAAGGAAACATAACAAAAATTACGGTCTCTTCAGTTCCTAATGAAATACATGCATTAGCGGAACTGTTTACGATTTTGGCTTCGAACGGCATAAACGTAGACATCATCATTCAAAATGTATTAAATGAAGAAAAAACGAATATTTCGTTCTCGATCGAATCAAATTCATTGTCTGCTACGCAAGAAGTACTTGCCGCACATCAATCAAAATTAGGATTTGAATTGATCAGTTATGAACAAGGTCTGGCAAAGGTATCAATCGTTGGTTCTGGTATGATCTCAAATCCTGGTGTAGCAGCTAAAATGTTTAAAGCTCTGTCAGACGAAGAGATTATGATCAAGATGGTTAGCACTTCTGAGATTAAAGTATCAACCGTTGTGAAACAAGAAGATATGATTAAGTCGATAGAAACGCTCCATGATGTGTTTGAGTTAGATGCTCGTGTTCCTGTTCAGAGCACGTAAGACCAAACATTGAAAAAGCCGGCAATCCGCCGGCTTTTGTTATTCGATCGTATCTTTTTTATCCCATTGAACGGTGATAAAAACTTTGTTTCTTTTCATTGATTCTAAAGCTTCTGTTGTACATTTTTTTTGTAGCTGAACTTGTTCAGCAAGGAAGCCTGCTTCTAGGCTGAACGTTTGATGAGTGAAGTTTTCCATTCGCTGCATGATCAGTTGAGAGTTTAAAGAGAAATTCATCTCTGTTTTTGAAGCTTCAATCATTTCAAGAGTGCCCCAGCCAGCTTCAACAAAAAAAGCGTGAACTTCTTCCATCGTATGTAAAGGATATTTTCTAGCCAAGTGTCTTCCTGCCCAATAGAGAATATTTCGTTCTTGTTTGCCAAGAAGTTCAGGCAATAAGTCGCTTCGTAGGATCTCATACCCAAAAGCTGAAACAGAAAGCTGTTCTACAGGGGTGTTTTCATCCTTTGTCTTTTGTTTAAACATTCTGCATCCCTTCTTTCTCATTTTTATTATAACGGGAAAGCGGTTTAAACTCTATAGCAACTATCAGTATTTGTCGAAAATCTTAAAGCTTTAAAAGCGTTGGTGTAGAAAGAAAATTTACGTATTTAGTTGTTAGCGTTTTCTTGACGGTGTCAAACGATGGGAGTAAAATGGACATGTTGCTAGTTAATTAAGCTAATTGTTTAATACTTATCCTCTAAAAGAGGAAACTTAAAACGCTTACATGTGGAGAGGAACAAAGATTAGCAGCCAGAGAGAGGCTAAATTTGAAGGGGGCAAGAGAATGGCTGGCAGTAGAGATTTTATTAACAGAAGAATTCATTCATTATTAGGAGTAATTCCGATCGGGATTTTTCTCGTGCAGCATTTAGTTGTGAACCATTTTGCGACGAGGGATGCTGAAGCATTTAACAAAGCAGCACATTTTATGGAAAGTTTACCGTTTCGTATTTTCCTAGAAACGTTTGTGATCTACTTACCAATTTTGTTTCATGCCGTGTATGGACTTTACATTACGTTTCAAGCGAAAAACAATGTTACCCGCTACGGCTATTTCCGCAACATGATGTTCCTCGTTCAGCGTGTAACAGGCGTTATCACATTAGTATTTATCGCTTGGCACGTTTGGGAAACACGTGTACAAGCTGCGTTCGGACAAGAAGTAAACTTTGATATGATGGCAGACATCTTAAGCTCTCCATTCATGGTTGCCTTCTATCTTGTAGGTGTTTTATCAGCAGTATTCCATTTTGCTAACGGATTATGGTCGTTCTTTGTCAGCTGGGGCCTTACAGTTTCGCCTCGTTCACAAAAAATTTCAACATACGTAACAATGGGTGTATTTGTTGCACTTGCAATTGTTAGCGTAAGAACAATCTTTGCATTTATTTAAAAGGGGTGAGACAAATTGAGTAATCAGAAAATTATTGTTGTTGGCGGAGGTCTCGCCGGTTTAATGGCTACAATCAAAGCAGCTGAGGCTGGTGTAAATGTTGACCTCTTTTCAGTTGTTCCAGTAAAACGTTCGCATTCTGTTTGTGCTCAAGGTGGCATAAACGGTGCTGTAAATACAAAAGGTGAAGGGGATTCACCATGGGAGCATTTTGATGACTCTGTATACGGTGGAGACTTTTTAGCAAACCAACCTCCAGTTAAAGCAATGTGTGACGCTGCTCCTGGAATTATCCATCTAATGGACCGTATGGGTGTAATGTTTAATAGAACGCCTGAAGGATTACTTGACTTCCGTCGTTTCGGAGGAACACAGCATCATCGTACTGCATTTGCCGGTGCAACAACAGGTCAGCAATTATTGTACGCACTAGATGAGCAAGTTCGCCGCCACGAGGTAGCAGGTCTTGTTACGAAATATGAAGGATGGGAATTCTTATCTGCCATTATTGATGACGAAGGGCAATGTCGTGGAATCACCGCACAAAACTTGAAAACGATGGAGATTGTAAGTTTCCCTGCGGATGCCGTTATAATGGCAACTGGCGGCCCTGGTATCATTTTCGGTAAATCTACGAACTCTGTTATTAATACAGGTGGAGCAGCATCAGCTCTTTATCAGCAAGGTGTTTATTATGCGAACGGTGAGTTCATTCAAATTCACCCGACGGCCATCCCTGGTGATGACAAGCTTCGTTTAATGAGTGAATCAGCACGTGGTGAAGGAGGACGTGTTTGGACATATAAAGACGGAAAGCCTTGGTATTTCCTAGAAGAGAAGTATCCAGCTTACGGAAACCTTGTTCCTCGTGACATCGCTACACGTGAGATCTTCCACGTATGCGTTGATTTAAAGCTAGGAATCAATGGTGAGAACATGGTATACCTTGATCTTTCACACAAAGATCCTAAAGAACTTGATATTAAGCTTGGTGGAATCATCGAGATCTATGAGAAGTTCATGGGTGATGATCCTCGTAAAGTACCAATGAAGATCTTCCCTGCGGTTCACTATTCAATGGGCGGAATGTGGGTTGATTATGATCAGATGACGAACATTCCAGGTCTATTTGCAGCTGGTGAATGTGAGTATCAGTATCATGGTGCTAATAGATTAGGAGCTAACTCGCTGCTTTCAGCTATTTTTGGCGGTATGGAAGCTGGCCCATCAGCTGTTAGATATATTCGAGGATTGGAAAAAACAGTTGAGGATGTACCTTCTACTGTGTTTGATAACCAAGTTAAAAAAGATCAAGAGGTATACAACAACATTCTTTCTATGGATGGAACTGAGAATGCTTATGTGATCCATAAAGAACTTGGAGAATGGATGACAGATAACGTAACGGTTGTTAGATACAACGATAAATTAAAACAAACGGATGAAAAGATCCAAGAATTGATGCAGCGTTACAAAAACATCAATATTAACGATACATCCAAGTGGAGTAATCAAGGTGCATCCTTTACTCGTCAGCTATGGCACATGCTTCAGCTTGCTCGTGTTATAACGCTGGGCGCACTAAACCGTGATGAAAGCCGTGGAGCTCATTACAAACCAGACTTTCCTGAACGTAATGATGAGCAATGGTTAAAAACAACAAAAGCGAAATTCAATCCAACAACGAACGGACCAGAATTCGAGTATGAAGAAGTAGATGTTTCGCTTATCCAGCCACGTAAACGTGACTATTCTAAGAAGAAGGCAGGGGTGTAAGAATGAGCACAAAAATGGTGAAATTCGTCATCTCAAGACAGGATAACCCAGAAACTGCCCCATATTTAGAAGAGTTTGAGATTCCTCATCGTCCTAACATGAACGTAATATCTGCTCTTATGGAAATTCGTAGAAACCCTGTTAACGCAAAAGGGGAAGCTACGACTCCCGTTACTTGGGAGATGGGTTGTTTAGAAGAAGTTTGTGGCGCATGTTCAATGGTAATCAACGGAAAGCCAAGACAATCTTGTACGGCTCTTGTTGATCAATTGGAACAGCCAATTCGTCTTGAACCAATGAAAACATTTCCGGTTGTCCGCGATTTGGCGATCGATAGAAGTAGAATGTTTGATGCGCTTAAACGAGTTAAAGCTTGGATTCCAATCGATGGGACGTATGATCTTGGACCAGGTCCTCGTATGCCTGAAACAAAGCGTCAATGGGCATATGAACTTTCGAAATGTATGACATGCGGTGTTTGTTTAGAAGCATGTCCGAACGTAAATACAAATTCCGACTTTATCGGACCAGCACCTTTATCGCAAGTTCGTCTGTTTAATGCTCATCCAACTGGTGAGATGAACAAGGAAGAACGTTTGAACGCGATCATGGATGACGGTGGGCTTGCAGAGTGTGGTAACTCTCAAAACTGTGTGCAGTCTTGTCCTAAAGGTATTCCTTTAACAACATCAATTGCTGCACTTAACCGTGATACAAGCTTCCAAGCATTTAAGAACTTCTTTGGCAGTGATCGTTAAAGAATCATACAGAGCTTCTCTCATCAGGGAGAAGCTTTTTTAAAACCAAATAACTGAATAGCGATTCATAAAATATCTGTATAGGAGAGGCGGTAAAGAATTTGGCTAGGCAAGATTACATATCAAATATGGATGATTGGCAAAAGGGCTTTTCTTTTTATCACGAATTGCAAGTACGTTTTGGTGAGATCGACGGATTTGGCCACGTGAATAATACGAATATCTTTACTTATATGGAAGAATCACGAATCGCGATGTTTAAGGAACTGGGTTTGATGACTGACTGGGGTGCTCCTGATTCAGAAGAGATTCCAGTTGTGGCAGACCTTCAATGTGACTATTTGGCTCAGATCATGTACGATGAAAAATTAAAAGTGTATGTGAAAATTAATGAAGTAGGCTCGTCTTCCATCGACATACACTATTTAGGCATAAACGAGAAGAAGATTCCTGTATTTACAGGAAGGGGTGCTATCGTACAGATTTCTAGACGAGAGGGACGTCCTGTAAAGTGGAATGAAGAGCTAAAAAACCAACTATATAATTTTTCTAAAGAAGCCCATGTATGAAAATGGGCTTTTTTTTATGGTTTATCCGTAATATTCTTCATACTTTTTAAATGAACCAAGTCACTCCCATCTGATTCTTTACATACTATATGTTGACTAAATACTTCCAATATTCGTTGGCGGTTCCTAAACCCTAGCAAGGAGGGGTGAATTCATTGAAAGATAAACACTACCGACCGAAGCCTCTACTTACAAAAAGAGAGAGAGAAGTTTTCGAACTACTAGTTCAAGATAAGACCACAAAAGAAATTGCGGAACAATTATTCATTAGTGAGAAAACAGTTCGTAACCATATTTCAAATACCATGCAAAAGCTTGGGGTTAAAGGACGCTCTCAAGCCGTTGTAGAGTTATTGAGGCTTGGAGAACTCGAGATTTAGTCAGAAAGCGGCTTTCATTGTGAAAGCCGTTTTCAGTTTGGTTTTTCTGCAGGTAAAAAGTGTAATTGATTTTTCTAACCTTTTTCCGCTATGATGAAGTTTATGATGTTAGTGGTTTATGGACCTAAATGAAAAAGGTGAAAAAATTCATGAACAAAAGCCTGCAAGTGAAAAAAGTTCTTAATAATAATGTGGTTATTGCTATTAATACCTCCAATGAAGAAAGAATTGTTATTGGCAAAGGGATCGGCTTCGGTAAGAAACCTGGTGAAGAGATCTTTCCTAAGCAAGTGGACAAGTTATTTGTATTGAAAGATGAAAACGAGCAAGAACAATATAAAACCTTATTAGATTCGATAGATGAAAAGATAGTAGAATTGATCAATGATGTAATTGTTCACATACGAACTCGTTTTGAGAATGAGTTAAACGAACATATACATGTCGCGTTAACCGACCATATTACATTTGCGATCAAACGATTAGAACAGAGTATGGATATCAAGAATCCATTCCTAACTGAAACACAAACACTCTATCCAAAAGAATATACGGTGGCTGAAGAGGCGATAGAAATCATCAATAAGTCGCTGGGCATTCATCTTCCTGAAGGTGAGATTGGTTTTGTGGCATTACATATTCATAGCGCCATAACCAATAAAAGTGTGACTGATATAAAGAAGCACTCAGAGCTCATCAACACTTTAATGCAAATGATTCAACATTCACTAGACCTATCTATTGATACGAAAAGCATCAATTATTTACGTCTTGTACGTCATTTAAGGCATGCGATAGAACGTATCTCTATGGGCGATATCATGGAGGAACAAGAAAAGTTAGCAAAAGTGTTGAAAGAAGAATATCCTTTATGCTACAATTTGGCGTGGAAGTTGATTAAGGTTATGCAAAATACCTTACAAAAACCCGTGCCCCATGCAGAAGCAGTATATTTGACAATGCATTTGCAAAGGCTTTCGCGTTATGACAATGAAGACAAATGATAACAGAATATAGAAGAACTCGTTTTTACGTGTTACTGATTCGATCAGGCATAAGTAAGAAACAAAAGTGTAGCAGATGCTTAATTAGGATATATTAATTCTGATTAGGGATTTACTCATGTTTCTTATTTATGTCTTTTTTTGTTTGATGCGAAAGTAAATGGAAGGGTTATCATAATAAAAGGAGGACTTCCTATGTGGAAAAAACTTTTTGGTGTTCTTCAACGCGTAGGTAAAGCACTTATGCTACCGGTTGCTATCTTGCCGGCTGCAGGTCTTTTGCTTGCCTTTGGTAATGCGTTCAAAAATCCAGCGTTGATTGAAAGAATACCTGCACTAGACGCAGCATGGTTCCAGCTTGTTGCAGACGTAATGGAAAAATCGGGAGATATTGTTTTTGCCAATTTATCGTTACTGTTTGCCGTTGGTGTTGCCGTAGGTCTTGCAGGCGGTGAAGGTGTAGCAGGATTAGCTGCTATTATCGGTTACTTGATTATGAACGTAACCATGAGCGTTATTGAAGGGGTAACACCTGATATGATCGGAAAAGATCCTTCTTTTGCGAACGTACTAGGTATTCCAACACTTCAGACAGGTGTGTTTGGAGGTATTATCGTCGGTATCTTAGCCTCCTATCTTTATAAGAGGTTCTATAACATCGAACTTCCTCAATACTTAGGGTTCTTTGCTGGAAAACGTTTTGTACCGATTATTACAGCAGTATCTGCTTTGGCACTGGGTATTGTAATGACGTTCATCTGGCCACCTGTTCAGCATGGACTTAATACGTTCTCTGAAAGCATGATTAATTCGAACTTGACGGTCGCAGCGTTTATCTTTGGTGTGATCGAACGTTCATTGATTCCTTTTGGACTTCATCACATTTTCTACTCGCCGTTCTGGTTTGAGTTTGGCTCTTATAAATCTGCAGCAGAAGGACTCGTTCGTGGTGACCAAGCGATCTTCTTTGCACAATTAAAAGATAACGTTGAACTAACAGCAGGTACATTTATGACTGGTAAGTACCCGTTCATGATGTTTGGACTTCCAGCTGCAGCATTAGCGATGTATCACGAGGCACGACCTGAACAAAAGAAAATCGTTGCGGGTATCATGGGTTCTGCTGCGTTGACTTCATTCTTAACGGGAATTACGGAACCACTTGAGTTCACATTCTTATTTATTGCTCCAGTATTATTTGGAATTCATGCTATTTTCGCAGGTCTTTCTTTTATGGTTATGCACTTGTTAAATGTTAAAATAGGTATGACTTTCTCTGGTGGTGTAATTGACTACTTATTGTACGGAGTGCTTCCTAACCGTACGGATTGGTGGCTTGTAATTCCTGTAGGTCTTGCACTTGCAGTGATCTATTACTTTGGTTTCCGTTTTGCGATTCGTAAATGGAACCTTAAGACACCAGGACGAGAAATCGTGGATGACGAAGTTGAAACGAATGTTGGACCGTCCAATAAAGATTCACTGGCAGCGAATATTTTAGAGGGATTAGGTGGAGAGTCCAATATCTCTAACCTTGATGCTTGTATCACTCGATTAAGAGTTTCTGTAAATGACCCTAAGGAAGTTGACAAGGATCGATTGAAAAAACTCGGAGCATCCGGCGTTCTAGAAATGGGTAACAACATTCAAGCGATCTTCGGTACACGATCAGATACGATCAAGAGTGAAATTCAAGATATTATTAGTGGTAAGACTGTAGCAAAACCTAAAAACTCAGAGAAAACTCCTGAACAAGGAAAAGTTGTGGAAACAAACAATGAAGCTGCTACACCAACTTCATCCATTTCTACAGATGATGATCGTTTTGTTTCTCCGATTAAAGGGAAAATACTTCCGATCACCGAAGTTCCTGACCAAGTTTTCTCAGGAAAAATGATGGGTGATGGATTTGCCATCGAACCAGCAGAAGGCTTGGTGGTTTCACCTGTTAATGGTAAGATAATGAATATCTTCCCGACAAAACATGCCATCGGTATTGAGTCAGATTCAGGCAAAGAAATTCTCATCCATTTTGGTATCGATACAGTGAAACTGAAAGGTGAAGGTTTTGAGAGCTTTGTGTCTGAGGGCGACAGAGTTAAGATCGGTCAAAAGATACTAAAGGTTGACCTGAACTTTGTTAAGGAAAATGCACCATCCGTAATCACACCGATTGTTTTCACGAATCTATCGGATGAAACAGTTTCCGTCGAAAAAACAGGAACTGTGGCTATAGAGGAAGAAAATATTATTACATTCAAAAAATAAAGGGGTAATTATCATGGCAGAAAAAACATTCAAAGTAACTAGCGAATCAGGAATCCACGCACGTCCAGCAACAACTTTAGTTAACCAAGCAGGTCAGTTTAGCTCAGATATTACACTTGATTACAACGGAAAAAGCGTTAACTTAAAATCAATCATGGGCGTAATGAGCCTTGGAATTCAACAAGGATCTTCAATCGTGATCAAAGCAGAAGGTTCAGATGCAGATGAAGCAATCGCAGCATTAGAAAATGTTATGAAAAAGGAAGGGCTTGGTGAGTAATGTCTGAAAAAATTTCAGGTATTGCAGCATCAGCCGGCATCGCAATCGCAAAAGCGTTTGTTCTTCAAAACCCTGAATTAACGATCGAAAGAAAATCAATCTCAGATTCAGCAAGTGAGATCGAGCGTTTTGAAGCAGCGCTAAACGTTTCTAAAGAGGAACTTTCTGTAATTAAAGAAAAAGCGAACAAAGAGTTAGGCGAAGATAAGGCAGCGATTTTTGCTGCCCATCTTCTTGTTTTGAGCGATCCAGAACTAGTTGATGCTGTAAAACAAAAGATTGAGAATGAAAAGGTTAATGCAGAAGCAGCAATGGACGATGTTTCATCCATGTTCATCAATATGTTTGAATCTATGGATAACGAATACATGAAAGAGCGTGCTGCAGATATTCGTGACGTCTCAAAACGAGTTTTAGCACACTTGTTAAATGTGACGTTTACTACGCCTGCAAGCATTACAGAAGAAGTTGTCATCTTAGCAGAAGATTTAACTCCTTCTGACACGGCTCAATTAAACCGTAATTTTGTTAAAGGTTTTGCAACTGACATTGGAGGGAGAACTTCTCACTCAGCAATCATGTCACGTTCAATGGAAATTCCTGCAGTAGTAGGAACTAAAACAATTACGGAAAACGTTGAGAACGGCGTAATGGTAATCATCGACGGTCTGGATGGGCACGTAATCGTGAATCCTACTGAAGATGAAATTGCGACGTATGAAGAAAAACAAAAACAATATCAAAAGCAAAAAGCCGAATGGGCAAAGCTAGTGAATGAAAAAACATTCTCAAGCGACTCTGTCCAAGTTGAGCTTGCAGCTAATATTGGAACACCAGCAGACGTAAAAGGTGTTCTAGAGAACGGTGCAGAAGGCGTTGGTTTATACCGTACAGAGTTCCTTTACATGGGCCGTGACCAACTTCCAACTGAAGAAGAGCAGTTCAAGGCATACAGTGAAGTGCTTCAAAAGATGGAAGGTAAACCAGTAGTTATCCGTACACTTGATATTGGTGGAGATAAAGAGCTTCCTTATTTAAATCTTCCGAAAGAGTTAAATCCTTTCTTAGGATTCCGTGCGATACGTCTTTGCTTAGAAGAGCAAGAAATTTTCCGTACACAACTTAGAGCACTTCTTCGAGCTAGCCAATATGGAAACTTGAAGATCATGTTCCCGATGATTGCAACACTTGGAGAATTCCGTGCTGCTAAAGGTATTTTGTTAGAGGAAAAAGAAAAGCTCTCTTCAGAAGGTGTAGAAGTATCCGAATCCATTGAAGTAGGTATCATGGTGGAAATTCCATCAACAGCCGTTATGGCAGATACTTTTGCTAAGGAAGTTGATTTCTTCAGCATTGGTACTAACGATTTGATTCAATATACGATGGCTGCTGATCGTATGAACGAACAAGTTTCATACTTGTATCAGCCGTACAATCCAGCGATCTTAAGATTGGTAAAAATGGTCATTGATGCAGCTCATAAAGAAGGTAAATGGGCTGGTATGTGTGGAGAGATGGCAGGCGATCCAATCGCAATTCCAATTCTTCTTGGCCTTGGCCTCGATGAATTCTCAATGAGTGCTACATCTGTACTACCTGCTCGTAGTCAGATTCTCGGTCTGTCTAAAGAAAAGATCAGTGCACACATGGATGAAATTCTACAAATGGAAACAATGGAAGACGTTGTAAAGTTTGCAGAAGAAAATTTCTAAAGTAGAAAAAAGACTATGGGGAATTTCCATAGTCTTTTTCTATAGACGTTTGAGTGAATAGGGTTGGCTACGAGAGTGGTTATTTCCACTCCAGGTTGCTCGGGTTAAAACATTACATTAACGAATGGTCTTGCATTTTCATAAAAATATTAGCAGAATAGAAAACAGTGATTTAACGCCAGTACGTATATAGAGATGAGGCGATGTTTTTTGAATAGACCCATTGGAGTCATTGATTCAGGAGTGGGAGGTTTAACGGTAGCAAGAGAGATCATGAAGCAGCTACCGAAAGAAGAGATTATCTACTTAGGAGACACGAAAAGGTGCCCGTATGGTCCGAGACCATTTGAAGAGGTTAGGACTTATACGTGGGAAATGATTGATTATCTTTTAGAACAGAAAATTAAGATGCTCGTTATCGCCTGCAATACAGCTACTGCAGCAGTATTAGAAGAAGCGAAGAGAAAGTTAGACATTCCGGTCTTAGGAGTTATCCATCCTGGTGCCCGTTCCGCTTTAAAAGCGACGAAAAATAATCACGTCGGTGTAATCGGGACAGTCGGGACGATCAATAGTGGTGCTTATAAACAGGCGCTAACACAGATTCGTAACGATGTGATCGTAGAAAGTTTAGCGTGCCCCTTGTTCGTTCCGCTTGTTGAACAAGGGAAGTTATCAGGTGAAGAAACATTAAGCGCAGTTTCAGAAACGTTATATCCACTTAAGGATCTCTCCATTGATACGTTAATCTTGGGATGTACTCATTACCCTCTGTTAAGACCTGTCATACAGCAAGTGATGGGTAAACATATCACGTTGATCTGTTCAGGTGCAGAAACTGCGCGTGAAGTTTCAGTCATCTTAGACCATAGCGGACTTTTAAATACAACAGATGCTAAACCGTTACATCGATTCTTAGCTACAGCAGAGAGCAATCATTTCTTAGAGATCGCTAACCATTGGTTAGACCGCAAGATTGAAAAAGTGGAATGTATTAAGTTGTAGTTTTCAAAGAGCACGAAATTTAGGTAACCTCATATTGAGAATATTGAAGTGAAAAGAGCAGAATCCATTTAGGGATTCTGCTCTTTTCATTTAATTAAAGCCAGTCTTCTTTATTTTTTGTACAAGTGGTCTAACGGGAGAGGATAGCTCGTATACATAGTAGTACAAACCACTTGAGGAGGGAAAGTATGCGCAAAATGATGAAGACAGGAGCACCGCTTATCATATTATCAGCTTCATTGCTGGTATCAGGTTGCGGATTATGGGGAGAGAAAGCAGGAAATGAGCTTGATCCCCCTAAAGTGAACTACGTGAAAGAAGGTCAGTCGCTCGATAAGAAAGATAAAGCAGCGAGTGCAGAGCAGACGAATAAGCGGCAACTGTTTTTATTCGACAGCAACGGGATGGTTGTTCCGCAAGTTCTTGCTCTTCCAAAGAACGATGAAACTGCTAAACAAGTACTGCAGTATCTTGTGAAAGATGGGCCAGTAAGTAATTTGCTTCCTAACGGTTTTCAAGCTGTTCTGCCAGCAGATACAGAAGTGTTATCGGTAAATATCAAAAAAGGCACAGCTACAGCAAATTTTTCAAAGGAGTTCACAGAATATAATGCAGCAGATGAAATGAAGATTCTGCAAGCTATTACATTTACACTTACTCAGTTTGACAACATAAAGAAAGTTAAAATTCAGATCGCAGGAAAGAACCAAAATTCAATGCCTGTTAACAATACACCAGTTGGTGACGGTGTGAGTCGCGTTGACGGTATAAATCTCGAAAATGGCAGTGTGGCAGATATCACGAATAGTGAACTCGTAACGCTCTATTTCTTAGCACAGACACAGGACCAAACGTATTATGTACCTGTAACGCGCCGAGTTGCAAAAGAGGGGACAGACAAAGTAACAGCAACGATTGAACACCTAATTGATGGCCCATCTGCTGAGAGCAGCCTTCTAACAGATTTTAGAACAGATGTGAAACTGTTGAGTACACCTGTCGTCAAAGATGGTGTTGTTACACTAAACTTCAATGGAGCTTTACTGGACAACAAAGAAGAAAGCATGATTGCAGATGAAGTATTAAATTCGATTGTTCTTTCTCTTACAGAACTATCTGAAGTTAAGAAAGTAGCGATTAAAGTGGACGGGAAGTCAAAGATCTTTAATGAAAAAGGGAAAGAACTCACCGCTCCAGTTTCAAGACCTAAAGAAGTAAATACAGGTGAATTTTAAAATCAAATAGGTTGTGATACAGTAAAGAGGCGAGATATTCGTCTCTTTTTTGTTTTGTCCATATTTATAATAGGAATTTACATAATCATTCACTATGTTAAGATCTACTTTTATCGGAGGAATAAACCACATGAAAATTTTAGTTGCAACGAAAAATAGAGGTAAAGCTAAAGAATTTCAATCAATGTTAGGAAGTTTTGGGGTTGAGATCCTCACTTTAAACGATATTGAAGGAAGTCCTGACGTTGAAGAAACAGGTATCACTTTTGAAGAGAACGCTATTTTAAAGGCTGAAACCATTTCTAAACAGATGAATATACCTGTTATTGCTGATGACTCTGGGTTAGAAATTCATGCGTTAGAAGGACGACCTGGCGTTTATTCAGCTAGGTATGCTGGTATACATAAAAATGATGAAGAGAACATGAACAAAGTCTTAGAAGAACTTCAGGATGTTGAAGATAAAGATAGAAGTGCTCAGTTTGTATGTGCTTTAGCTTTTGCGAGACCTCAAAAAGAAACGCTAGTTGTAAAAGGGGAATGTAAAGGTCAGATCTTAAGAGAAAAGAAGGGGACGGAAGGTTTCGGGTATGATCCGATTTTCTTTCTTCCAAAATTAAATCGTTCGATGGCAGAGTTAGCAAAAGAAGAAAAAAATAAAATTAGCCACAGAGCAATAGCTTTGGAAAAACTCAAAAAACTGATCAATGAGGAGGATCTCTTATGGGAAAAGCCTTAATCGTTAGTGATAGTCACGGGTTAACTGATGAGTTAGAAACGTTAAAGAGCCGCTATCGAAATAAAGTAGATCTTATGATTCATTGCGGTGATTCAGAGCTTTCGACAGCATCTAAAGAAATGTCTGGATTTGTAACGGTTAAAGGAAATATGGATTATTTAGGCGATGATTTTCCTAACGAAGCCATTGAGTTGTTGGGAGATACATGTATATATATAACACATGGTCATTTATACGATGTAAAAATGTCTTATCTTTCACTAGCATACAGGGCAGAGGAAACAGGTGCAGTAATTGCTTGTTTTGGGCATTCACATGTAGCTGAGGCTTTTGAGCGTGAGGGAATGATCTTTATCAATCCAGGGAGTATCAGGCTGCCTAGAGGCTCTTTTGAAAAGACGTATGCGTTATTGGAGATTGAAGATAATAGTATATCGGTAAGTTTTTATTCACTCGATGGTATACGTATCGATCGGTTAAGTAGAACATTTGAAAAAAAAACGGTTAGAAAATAAAAAAGTTGAGAAAATGGGTTGACTATAATTTAGATATCATGTATATTTAGTTATGTCGTCGCGACAAGGTCTAAATTGTCTGCGGGTGTAGTTTAGTGGTAAAACAAGAGCCTTCCAAGCTCTGGTCGTGAGTTCGATTCTCATCACCCGCTCCATTTGTTTTTCTCACGTTCAAATGGTCCATGAAAAGTTACATCTGAAGTTAACAGATCTTAAATTAAAATGCATGATAAAAAATATATTTGTATCCACAGTCGACGGGTGGAACAAATCACTGTGTGCCCGCAGCGCATGGTAATTGCGGAAAGCGCCATTGCTATGCGAAAGGGGCTCCAATACATATGTCCCAGTAGCTCAGCCGGATAGAGCATACGCCTTCTAAGCGTACGGTCGGGAGTTCGAATCTCTCCTGGGACGCCATAATACTTACATATAACAACTTTTCGACACGCTTGATGTCCTCTATTAAAGGATATCAAGCGTGTTTTTTTAATTTATATGAAAGCGCTTTAAAAATGTTTACAATGTAACGCGTTAAAGCTTCAAAACCTGATGGTCATGGGGATGAAAGCGTGTACAAAATAACTGAAAAGTCAGAATTCGGTTAAAAGTACAAAATTCGTGGTTGATTCTTTAATAAGATGGGCGTAATATTGTCAACAATTATTAAAATATTTTTAAAAAATTCAAATAATTCAAATTGACACGTAAAGGAGGATCACGATGCAGGAGCAATGGGTTTATGTTAATGGTGAGCACGTATTAAAAGATGACGCCAAAGTCTCGGTTTACGATCATGGGTTTTTATATGGAGATGGGGTGTTTGAAGGTATTCGAGTCTATAACGGAAATGTATATCGACTAGATGAACATCTTCAGCGTTTATACGAATCAGCTCAATCCATTATGCTGACAATTCCACACACTAAAGAAGAACTAACAGACATCATCGTTCAAACGCTCCAGAAAAACAAATATCGTGATGCTTATATTCGACTAGTAATTTCACGAGGAAAAGGAAATTTAGGATTGGACCCTTTTACATGCGGCCAACCGGGAGTCATTGTCATTGCAGAACAGCTTGCACTATTTCCTAAAAAACTTTATGAAACAGGTTTAGAGATCATAACAGTGGCAAGCAGAAGAAACCGCCCGGATGTGTTAAGTCCTAAAGTTAAATCGCTAAACTACCTGAACAATATCTTAGTTAAGATCGAGGCTAGCCTTGCAGGAGTTAGTGAAGCATTGATGCTGAACGATCAAGGGTATGTGGCGGAAGGTTCCGCTGATAATGTGTTCATCATCAAAGGGAATACCATTAAAACGCCTCCAGGATACTTAGGAGCTCTAGAAGGAATTACTCGAAACGCAATTGTTGAGATCGCACGAGCGCAAGGATACAACATGGTTGAAGAGCCATTCACGAGACATGATGTTTATGTAGCTGATGAAGTATTCTTAACTGGAACTGCAGCTGAAGTTATTGCAGTAGTAAAAGTTGATGGAAGAGTAATCGGAAACGGAGCACCAGGTGAACATACGAACAAACTTTTAAAATCCTTTAGAGAAAAAGTAGTTGAAGAAGGAGTTAAGGTGTATCCGAACCAAGCCGTTCAAGCTGGATAAAAGAAGTATAGGAGTGTTACAGATATGCGCAGTAATATGATCAAGCAAGGAATCGATAGAGCCCCGCACAGAAGTCTTCTCCACGCAGCGGGAGTTGCACCAGAGGATATGGATAAACCTTTTATCGGTGTTTGTAATTCCTATGTTGATATTATTCCGGGGCATATGCATCTAAACAAAGTAGGTGAATGGGTAAAAGAAGCCATTAGAGAAGCTGGTGGAATTCCGTTCGAGTTTAATACGATCGGCGTAGATGATGGAATTGCGATGGGTCATATTGGTATGAGGTATTCGCTTCCGAGTCGAGAAGTCATTGCAGATGCAGCAGAAACGGTTATTAACGCCCATTGGTTCGACGGTGTGTTCTACATACCTAACTGTGACAAGATCACCCCTGGTATGTTAATGGCAGCTGTAAGGACGAATGTTCCTGCAGTATTTGTTTCAGGTGGTCCGATGGAAGCCGGAAAGTCTATGACAGGAAAATCCCTATCCCTTGCCTCGGTATTTGAAGGAGTAGGTTCTCACTTAGCTGGAAAGATGACGAGAGAAGAACTATTAGAACTTGAAACGAGTGCTTGCCCGACTTGTGGATCATGCTCAGGGATGTTTACAGCCAACAGCATGAATTCCATCATGGAGATGCTTGGAATTACACTACCGGGTAACGGAACGATCGTTGCTACCTCAGACGAAAGAAGAGAACTTATCAAAGAGGCTGCAACGTCACTTATGGATCTAGTGAAAAACAATATAAAACCTAGAGATATTATAACGAAAGAAGCGATTGATGACGCCTTTGCCTTGGACATGGCGATGGGCGGCTCAACGAATACCGTACTTCATATGCTTGCCATCGCAAATGAAGCTGAGATTGATTATGACTTATCATCAATCAACGAGATCGCAGAACGCATTCCATATTTATCGAAGATTAGTCCAGCTTCGGATTATTCTATGCAGGATGTTCACAGAGCCGGCGGTGTCAGTGCGATCATCAATGAACTCTGTAGAATGGAAGGTGCCATCCATAACGATCGGTTAACGATAAGTGGAGAAACGTTAGAGCACCGAGTCCGGCATGCGGAAATTTTAGATGATGATGTTATTCGTAGAAAAGATAACGCATATTCACCAGTAGGCGGTTTATCTATACTTTATGGAAACATTGCACCAGATGGCTGTGTGATCAAAGTAGGTGCAGTTGATCCTTCAATAAAAACATTTCAAGGCGAGGCTATCGTCTATGAATCTCAAGAAGAAGCGATCCAAGGCATCAATAATGGTGAAGTAAGAGAAGGGCATGTCGTTGTCATTCGATATGAAGGACCGAAGGGTGGACCAGGTATGCCGGAGATGCTCTCTCCAACTTCAGCTATCGCTGGAAGAGGATTGAGTACGAAAGTAGCACTAATTACGGATGGCAGATTCTCTGGTGCGTCTCGAGGCATCTCGATCGGTCATATCTCGCCAGAAGCGGCACAAGGAGGACCGATCGCGTTCGTAAACAATGGTGATCCAATCTTAATTGATCTAGTAAATAGAACGATTCACGTATTATTAACAGAAGAAGACTTAAAAGAACGAAAAGAAGGCTGGGTGAAACCCGAACCGAAGATCAAAAAAGGTTACCTCGCACGCTATGCGGCACTTGTAACCTCAGCTAATACTGGAGGAATATTAAAAATTTAAAACAATAAAACGATGACGGAGAACAATGGTAGATGTGGGATAAACAGAGAGCCGGTGGTCGCTGTGAACCGGTTATTCCTAATACCAGGACATCCCTCCTGAGTGTCCTTTTGAACGTTTCTTAGTAGGAAGGGCCAAGCGATAATACCATTTTTTATCGCTTGTTATCAAATGACGAATATTTCGTCTTGAGGCATTTCTTGTGTAAATGAGCAAGAAATGTGAATAAGGGTGGTACCGTGGAAAAGTGAACTTTTTCACCCCTTTGGATAGGATTAACCTGTCCATTTGGGTGGAGAAGTTTTTTTATTGGTTTTTTAGACGTTGTTGCCCTTTGGTTATTTCTCATCACATCAACTCTTTCAAGAGCAACAACTGATGCCCCAATAGTCTTTTACCAAATAAAGGTTCGAAGTTAAAGGAGGAATGAAAATGAAGGCCAGTTGGGTGGCTGAGAAAAAATCAGTCGAAACTTCATTAGTCTCTGGTGCTGAACTATTTATTCAAGGGTTGCAGAATGAGAAAGTTGAAGTTCTGTTTGGTTATCCCGGAGGAGCTGTACTTCCAATCTATGATGCCCTCTACAAATCAGAGATGAAACATGTTCTAACGAGGCATGAACAAGGAGCGATTCATGCTGCGCAAGGTTATGCAAGAGTAACAGGAAAACCAGGCGTGGTGTTAGCGACTTCAGGGCCAGGTGCAACCAACCTTGTTACAGGTATCGCAGATGCGATGATTGATTCTATTCCTCTTGTTATCTTCACGGGTCAGGTAGCAACGACAGTGATTGGAACGGATGCTTTCCAAGAAGCGGACATCGTCGGGATCACAATGCCGATCACAAAACATAATTATCAAGTCCAACGAGCGGAAGACCTGCCGAGAATTATGAAAGAAGCCTTTCATATAGCGAACACCGGAAGAAAAGGCCCGGTTTTAATCGATATACCGAAAGATGTTGCCGTTAAAAGAGCGGAAGTTAAAGAAGTTGAGGGTATTCACCTTCCAGGTTACCAGCCGACGTTAAAACCTAATATTCTTCAAGTAAAAAGGTTGAACGAAGCGCTGTTACAGGCTAAAAGACCTGTCCTCTTAACAGGTGCAGGGGTACTGGCGGCAAGTGCTGAAAAAGAGTTAGTCGCGTTCGCGGAATATCACCAGATACCGGTTGCTCAAACCCTTTTAGGCCTTGGTGGATTTCCTGCTGAACATCCGCTTTGTTTAGGGATGGCAGGAATGCATGGAACATACGCAAGCAACATGGCACTTTATGACTGCGATCTTTTAATTGGCATTGGAGCTAGGTTTGATGACAGATTGACTGGTAATCTTGATCATTTTGCTAAAAAAGCAGTGGTGGCACATATCGATATTGATCCAGCTGAGATCGGAAAAAATGTTCCAACTGAAATTCCTATCGTGGGGTGTGCGAAAGAAACGCTTTCAGCATTAAACCAGACAAGAGGCGATAAAGGAGACTATAACGAGTGGGTAATCCAACTCACGAAGCACAAGACTGAATTTCCTCTTACGTATAAGACAGATGAATCAGAATTGAAACCACAAAAGTTAATGCAGATTCTTCATGATGTTACGAAAGGAGAGGCCATTGTTTCAACTGATGTAGGCCAGCATCAGATGTGGGCGGCACAATACTATACGTTTTTAGAATCGAACAGATGGATAACGTCTGGAGGACTTGGAACGATGGGATTTGGATTTCCTGCAGCGATCGGAGCGAAAGTTGGAAAGCCGGAGCTCCCGGTAATAGCAGTTGTTGGAGATGGCGGGTTTCAGATGACGCTTCAAGAACTCGGAGTTCTCCAAGATTGGGAGCTTCCAGTCATCGTAGTTATTGTGAACAATAAATCACTTGGGATGGTTAGACAATGGCAGGAAATATTTTATGAAAAACGATTCTCGCACTCTTTGCTTGATATCCAACCTGACTTTATCAAGCTAGCTTCAGCCTACGGAATTGATGGAAAACGAGCTGAAACAGAAAGTGATGTAAGAGAAGCTCTGACACTAGCTCTTGCGTCCAAAAAACCATTTGTTCTCGATTGTGTTGTTACAGCTGATGAGAATGTCTATCCGATGATCGCTCCAGGAAAAGGACTACATGAAATGATTGGAGTGAGAGGATGAGACGGATCATTTCAGCGACGGTTCTAAACGAAAGTGGAGTATTGAATCGTTTGACCGGATTGCTGACAAAACGCCAGTTCAACATAGAGAACATTACCGTTGGACATACAGAGGATCCAGCCGTTTCAAAAGTAACACTAACGGTTTGGGTTGAAGATGATCGTAAAGCAGAACAACTTGTAAAACAGCTTCATAAGCAGATTAATATTTTGAAAGTTCGTGATCTGACAAACATGGCTCTTGTCTCTAGAGAACTTGCGCTCATCAAAGTTCTCACAACGCCTGATACACGCAGCGAGATCAAAATGCTGATCGAGCCGTTTCGAGCGACCGTCCTTGATGTTTCACTCGAAAACGTAACGCTTGAAGTGACGGGAGACGGTGAAAAGATCGATGCGTTGATCGAACTGCTCCGTCCATATGGAATCAAAGAGATTTCAAGGACAGGTGTTACAGCCATACCTCGCGGAACACAAAAGAAAGTACTTGAGCTTCACCCCTATTCTATTATGTAAAGGAGAATGATGATAATGGCAAAAGTATATTACGAAAACGATCTTTCTAACGATGTATTAAAGAATAAGAAGGTAGCGGTAGTAGGTTATGGTTCTCAAGGGCATGCTCATGCATTAAATCTAAAGGATAGCGGCTATGATGTTGTAGTTGGTGTTCGGGAGGGACGTTCTTTTGACGAAGCGGTTAAAGATGGATTTGAAGTATATCCCGTTCGTGAAGCGTCTAGGCTTGCGGAAGTCGTAATGGTCCTATTACCAGATGAGAGGCAGCCTGAAGTTTACAGAAATGAGATTCTGCCTGAACTTTCTCCGGGCAATGCACTCGTTTTTGCTCATGGGTTCAACGTTCACTATCATCAAGTGGTACCACCTCAAGATGTGGATGTATTCTTAGTTGCTCCTAAAGGTCCAGGTCATCTTGTTCGTCGTACATTTGAATCAGGTGAAGGAGTTCCAGCGCTTTTCGCGGTATACCAAGATGCTACAGGTACTGCTAGAGAAACGGCGCTTAGCTATGCTAAAGGAATTGGTTCTGCTAGAGCTGGGGTGCTTGAAACGACTTTCCAAGAAGAAACGGAAACAGACCTTTTTGGTGAACAGGCTGTGTTGTGTGGTGGGTTATCTTCACTTGTAAAAGCTGGATTTGAAACGTTGACAGAGGCTGGATATCAGCCAGAAGTTGCCTATTTTGAATGTTTACACGAATTAAAATTGATTGTTGACCTCATGTATGAAGGTGGTCTAGAGGGAATGAGGTATTCAATCTCAGATACTGCTCAGTGGGGAGATTTTCAATCAGGACCACGTGTCATTGATGAAAGAGTGAAAGAATCAATGAAATCCGTTCTGAAAGATGTTCAATCCGGAGAGTTTGCTAAGGGTTGGGTCTTGGAGAATCAAGCGAATAGACCTGTGTTCCATGTGGTGAACAACCAAGAGAAGAACCATCCTATTGAAAAGGTAGGGAGGGAACTTCGAGCAATGATGCCGTTCGTAAAATCAAAACAAAAAAAGGAGGCCGTTGCTAGTGCGAAAAATTGAAATCTTTGACACGACTTTGCGTGATGGAGAACAAACAGCAGGAGTCAATCTTAACACAGCTGAAAAACTTGAGATCGCTAAAAGACTAGAAATGCTAGGAGTCGATGTCATGGAAGCTGGCTTTCCGGCTGCATCCAAGGGTGATCTTGAGGCTGTTAAAAAGGTAGCATCGATTGTTAAGAATTCAACCGTTACAGCTTTGGCGCGATCAAATATTTCGGACATCGACCATGCATGGGAGGCTCTGAAAGATTCTGCTGAACCAAGATTGCACGTCTTTCTAGCAACATCGCCCATTCATATGACATACAAGTTAAAGAAAACACCTGACCAAGTCGTTGAGACGGCGGTTGGTGCAGTTAAATATGCACGACAAAAGTTTCCTGTCGTGCAGTGGTCTGCAGAAGATGCATGTCGTTCAGATCTCGTATTTTTATCGCGCATTGTTGAGAAAGTAATTGATGCTGGTGCAACGGTCATTAACATACCAGATACGGTTGGTTTTACAAATCCCGAGGAATACGGAAAGATCTTTCGTTATCTATTAAATCATGTACCTAACATTGATAAAGCTATTCTCTCTGCTCACTGTCACGATGATCTAGGGATGGCTGTGGCTAATTCTTTATCAGCGATCGAGCATGGAGCGAACCAGGTTGAATGTACGATCAACGGAATTGGCGAGAGAGCTGGAAATGCCTCGTTAGAAGAGATAGCAGTAGCATTGGCGATTCGTGAAGATTTTTATCAAGCGAAAACTCGTTTAAAGCTAAATGAGATCAGCCGTACGAGTCAGCTTGTTAGCAGGCTAACGGGAATTGCTGTCCCGCCAAATAAGGCTGTGGTTGGGAAGAATGCTTTTGCGCACGAATCAGGGATACATCAAGACGGTGTGTTAAAAGAAAAGTCGACATACGAGATCATCACACCTGAGCTTGTTGGGGTTCCTTCTAACCAACTCGTGCTCGGAAAACATTCTGGGCGTCACGCATTCAAAGATTATTTGCATAAGTTAGGTTTTCATCCAGATGAGAACAAGGTTAAGGTTCTTTTTGAAGATTTTAAACAACTAGCTGATAAGAAAAAAGAGATGACAGAAGAAGATATCTTCGCTCTACTCATTGATCATAAAATACAACCTGAAGTGCCGTTATATCAATTGAAAGATATTCAAGTGAACTATGGTACAAATCAGATTCCTACTGCGACGTTAAGACTGTTGACTCCAGATGGAAAACTGATTCAAGAAGCTGCAACAGGTTCAGGTAGTGTCGAAGCCATCTACAATACGCTTGGAAAGATGCTTCCTTCTTCAATCAAACTGAATGATTATCGAATTCAATCGGTGGGTGCAGGGCGTGATGCTCTTGCTCAAGTGTTTGTTCAGATTGTTAGTGATGGTCATGAGATTAACGGAAGCGGAACGGCACAAGATGTTTTGGAAGCATCAGCTAAAGCCTATGTTCACGCCTATAATAAGCTTCAGCTTCATGATGAAAAGAAGAGCTATCAAGCAATGAGTATCTAAATTTAGGAGGGATGTTAGATGAAAAAGAGAATAGCAGTTTTGCCAGGAGACGGGATCGGTCCAGAAGTGATCAAAGGTGCTCTGCAAGTGTTAGACGGTGTAGCAACTCGGTTTGGTCATGAATTTTTGACGATTGAACAAGTATTTGGAGGTGCTGCTATTGACCAGGAAGGTACTCCTCTCCCAGATTCCACACTTAAAACTTGCAATGACAGTGATGCTGTTCTGCTAGGCGCGGTTGGTGGACCAAAATGGGATCAAGGGAAGGTTCGGCCTGAACAAGGGTTACTCGCTTTACGAAAAGCGATGAACGTGTTTGCGAACGTAAGACCTGTACACGTTTATCCTGGTCTTGAACATCTATCACCTCTTAAATCGAATAAGGTAAAAGGTGCTGACTTTGTATTTGTTCGTGAACTGACCGGTGGTATTTATTTTTCAGAGCCGAAAGAACGGAATGAGAAACGTGCGGTAGATACATTGTCATATACGCGAGAGGAGATAACGAGAATCGTTGAAAAAGCATATGAGTTAGCATCTTCTCGCAGAAGAAAAGTAACATCAGTTGATAAAGCAAACGTTCTTGAAACGAGCAAATTGTGGAGAGAAGTCGTAGAGGAAGTAGCTAAAAAGTATCCAAACGTCGAAACAGAACACTTGCTGGTAGATTATGCTGCCATGAGGATGATCAGTAATCCTACGAGTTTTGATGTGGTTGTTACTGAAAATATGTTTGGAGATATTTTGTCTGACGAAGCTTCTGTTCTTACAGGCTCGCTAGGAATGATGCCTTCAGCTTCTCTTAGTGAAAACGGTCCTGGTCTATATGAGCCTATTCATGGATCAGCACCTGATATCGCTGGAAGTGGTAAAGCAAATCCAATCGGTATGATCCTTAGTGTAGCGATGATGCTTCGGCATTCGTTCCAACTTGAAAAAGAAGCCGAAGCTGTAGAACTTGCCGTTTTCGAAACCCTGCAGGCAGGTTATCGTACAGGGGATATTTATGGAGATAGTGGTACTTTAGTATCTACGAAAGAAATGGTCAATCAAATTCATTTTAGAATGTTGGAAGATTCAACAAGTGCAACTCTTCTAGAGGTTTATGTGTAGGGAGGTAGATTTCGGTGAGTAAAACAATAATAGATAAACTTTGGGATCGCCATATTGTCGTAGAAGAGGAAAATAAACCAGACCTGCTCTACATTGATCTGCACCTCATTCATGAAGTGACATCCCCTCAAGCGTTTGCCGGTTTAAGAGAAAAAAATAGAACCGTCAGAAGGCCGGATCTTTGTTTTGCTACGATGGACCATAACATTCCGACGGTCGACCGGTTCAATATAAAAGACGAAACGTCACGTTTGCAAGTTCAAACGCTTGAAAAAAACTGCGAGGAATTCGGTATCCAACTTGAGGGATTAAACTCCGAACATCAAGGAATCGTTCACGTTATTGGACCGGAACTTGGGTTAACACTGCCAGGAAAAACAATCGTCTGTGGAGATAGTCACACCTCCACGCATGGTGCTTTCGGTGCCCTCTCTTTTGGGATCGGAACAAGCGAGGTTGAACACGTTCTTGCTACACAAACGCTGTGGCAGAATAAACCAAAACAGATGAACGTTAAGATTGAAGGTGAGTTAGGATTTGGTGTTACAGCGAAAGACGTCATCTTATGGTTTATAGCGAAATATGGAACGAATGTCGGTACAGGTTATATTATTGAGTTTTCTGGTAGCACGGTTAGAAATTTTTCGATGGAAGAACGAATGACGCTTTGTAATATGTCGATAGAGGCAGGAGCGAAAGCATCGGTTGTTTCACCTGATGAAGTTACTTTCTCATATATATCAGGTAAGCGCTATGCTCCAAAGAATCAAGAATTTCTGGAAAGTTGTAAGAGATGGAGTGAGCTTGCGAGTGATGAGAATGCTAGGTTTGATCAAACGATCGAGATTGATGCTTCAGAGATCGAACCAATGGTCACGTGGGGAACGACGCCATCCATGTGTTTGCCGATCAGCGGAATGATTCCTGCAGAGGAAAACTCTTCTTCTATAGAAGAGAAACAATCGTTACGAAATGCTCTCCATTATATGGGCTTTAGAGGACATGAACAGATAGAAGATATCTCTGTACAGCATGTGTTTATTGGATCTTGTACGAATTCAAGACTAAGTGACCTTATTCAAGCTTCTAAAGTTGTTGAAGGCAGAAAAGTACATCCAGAAGTTCGGGCGATCGTAGTTCCAGGTTCACAAACTGTAAAAAAAGAAGCAGAGATCCTAGGATTGCATCAGATTTTTTTAGATGCAGGGTTCGAATGGCGTGAGTCGGGATGTTCGATGTGTTTAGGTATGAATGATGACATCGTTCCAGAGTTGGAAAGATGTGCTTCTACCTCAAACCGTAACTTTGCTGGCAGACAAGGAAAAGGTGCAAGAACACACCTTGTAAGTCCGATCATGGCAGCAGCAGCAGCTTTGAAAGGAAAATTCACTGATGTTCGTTCTATACTTCCTAAAACAGAACAGGAGGTAGATCATTATGCCGGGGTTTAAAACACATTCAGGCAGTGCTGCAGTTCTAGACAGAAATCATGTTGACACAGATCAGATCATTCCGAAGCAATTTTTAAAAAAAATTGATAAAGCAGGTTACGGTGAGTATTTGTTCTTTGATTGGAGATACCACTCTGATGGTACAGAAAATAAAGATTTTGAGCTTAACTCGAAAGAAACAAAAGAAGCTACCATATTAGTTACAGGAAAAAACTTTGGTTGTGGGTCTTCAAGAGAACACGCGCCTTGGGCACTGAAGGATTATGGCTTCCAAGTAATCATCGCTGAAAGCTTTGCGGACATCTTCTTTAACAACTGTGTGAAAAACGGCATCTTGCCGATTCGGCTTTCGAAAGGTGAGATTCAAAACTTACAGAGTGAAAACTCTGAAACCCTCATACGAACGTTAAGAGTAGACCTTGAAAAACAACTTGTAGAAAGCGAAACGGGAGAGGTATTTCACTTTGAATTTGATCCGTACTGGAAAAAGATGCTCCTTAACGGATGGGACGAAATTTCAGTAACCCTTCAACAAGAAGCTCTTATAAAAAAATATGAAGATGAAAGGATTGTGAACTGACAATGGGGATTTAACAATCACAGCGGAACGTTTATTTCACGCATTGGAGGAAGTCTCAAAAATCGCACACCGTACGCCACTTAAACAATCATCAACTCTTAACAAGTGGACGGGTGGAAAGGTGTATATGAAGCTGGAGAACCTACAGAAGACCGGTTCGTTCAAATTGCGAGGAGCTTATTACAAAGTTTCCACGTTAAACGATCTAGACGGTGCAAGAGGTGTCATCGCTGCATCAGCAGGAAACCATGCACAAGGTTTGGCGCTTTCATGTTCACTGCGTGGAATAAATTCTAAGATCTTCATGCCGGAAAATGCACCGCTTTCCAAGATCGATGCAGTAAGATCGTATGGAGCAGATATTGTTTTAGAAGGTGACAATTATCAGGCGGCTTATGAAGCAGCAAAAAGAGAAGAAGAAAAAAGCGGAGGAGTGTTTGTTCACCCTTTCGACGATTACGATGTGATCGCTGGACAAAGTACCGTTGCTCTCGAGATGCTTCAGCAAAAACCTGAATTAAAAACGATTGTTGTACCTGTAGGGGGCGGAGGTCTATTGGCTGGAATCGCATTAGCGGTTAAGTCGATCAGACCTGATGTCCGAGTAGTGGGCGTGCAATCGGCGAATGCTAGTGCGGTCTATCAAGCCTTCACAGGTACTACAAGAAAAACGTTAACTCGCTGTACATCGATCGCAGATGGAATCGCGGTTGTTAAGCCCGGAGAGATCACCGTTCCTGTGATATCAAAATATGTGGATGAGATGGTCACTGTGACCGAGGAACAAATCGCATACGCGATGATGTTTATGCTTGAGCGGGAAAAGGTGGTCGTAGAGGGAGCTGGAGCCGCCAGTTTAGCGGCAGTGATGTTCCATAGCCGTCTTGCGTTGGACCAGAAAGTGGGCCTTATCATTAGTGGTGGTAATGTAGATCCCGTTAAATGGTCATTATATAAAGGAATGGCTGATAAGGTGAACTTAAAAAGAATTAGTTAATAATTGGGCTTGCTCAGAAGGCGAAACTTTTGAGTAAGTTTTTTTGTGTAAAGAACATAGGTTAAAGAAATCAGGGTTTTAACTTCCTAGTTACCTTGAGTTCATCTGGCGAACCTGCTATTCTTTAGTCAAACATTAATGGAAGCGGAGAGTTGTGATGACTAACGAAAAGAGCAACAAAAACAATATCGTTCGGTTTCCTAACTTAAATGGACGTCTTTTAGAAAAAGGAATGGATTCTTTAAAAAGTAAGAAATACGATGAGTCTTTATCATGTTTTCAACAATTGCTTCAAGCAGATCCAATGCATGCACAAGGTAATCTTGGACTTGTTTTAAGTTTGGTTGAACTAGGACGTTTGCACGAAGCCAAGCAAAGATGCGACCGTATGCTCAAAGAAGGAATAGGAGAATATTACGACGTACTTCAAATTTATTTAAGTATATTAGTTCAGTTATCTGAATACATAACCGTTGTTTCCGTGATTGAAGCCGTTCTGGAAGAACAAAAGATCCCTGCTGACAAAGCAGAAACGTTTTATCAGCTTCTCCAGTTCAGCCGAAAAGTTATTGAGCAAGAAGGTGTGCCTGAAGTGAAGAAAGATCCTGAACTTCCAACAGCACCTCCAGCAAATCCTGACTTTCAAGCGCTAAAAGAGATGCTTTCAAGTGATCAGGCAGACTTACAGTGGATGGCTGTGCAACAGTTAAAACGCCTTGGACCCGATATGATCGTTCCGATGTTTGAGTCTTTTTTAATTGATGAAAAAAAACATCCGGCTGTAAAAAGCTTAATCCTGCAATACCTTAAAGAAAATCAAGTAGATAAAATCGTAAAGATAGAGAAATACGGACAATTGACTGAAGTGGACATCGCAAACCTAACGGATTTAAATGAGAAACACTTTTATAATGAAGTAAAATCTTTGATCAAAGATGAACTTGAGCAAGAGAACCCATCACTACTCGAGATCGCTCTCGCCGTGTGGAAGGATTATTCACTCGCACTATATCCTTTCTCTCCGACTCCAGAAAATAAGATCCTATGGTTCGAGGCTACTGTTATGGCGGCAAATATTCTCTGTGGAATGGAAGAAGAAATGGACCTTGAAGATGATGAATTACAGAAAGCAGTGAAGGTTCTCGTCGAATTGGAAAGATTTTATATGCAGACTTAATGAGAAAGTGATGTAACTTGTTGAAATACAGAACGTCTATGCTATAATGGAATGGTTGTAATCTATATGATAGTTATGGAAATACCGATGTTGGAGGGAACATTTAATGACTGCTAAATGGGAAAAGTTAGAAGGTAATCAAGGTGTCTTAACGGTAGAAGTTGAGGCAACTGAAGTAGATACAGCGCTTGACCAAGCGTTCAAAAAAGTTGTAAAACAAGTAAACGTACCAGGATTCCGTAAAGGGAAAATGCCACGTAGACTTTTTGAACAACGTTTTGGAGTAGAGTCTCTTTACCAAGACGCTCTAGATATCCTATTGCCAAAAGCATACGGAGACGCTGTACAAGAAGCTGGTATCGAGCCAGTCGATCGTCCAGAAGTTGACATCGAAAAAATGGAACAAGGAAGCAACCTTGTTTTCACAGCTAAAGTAATCGTTAAGCCAGAAGTTAAACTTGGTGATTACAAAGGTCTTGAAGTTGAGAAGACTGAAACTGTAGTTACTGACGAAGATGTTCAAAACGAACTTACTTCTTTACAAGAACAACAAGCTGAGCTTGTAGTTAAAGAAGAAGGTACTGTTGAGAATGGTGATACTGTAAACATCGATTTCGAAGGATTCGTTGATGGCGAAGCTTTCGAAGGCGGAAAAGCTGAGAACTACTCTCTTGAAATCGGATCTGGATCTTTCATCCCAGGTTTTGAAGAGCAATTAGTTGGTGAAAAAGCTGGTGCGGAAAAAGAAGTTAACGTTAACTTCCCTGAAGAGTACCATGCTGAAGAACTAGCTGGTAAGCCTGCTGTTTTCAAAGTAAGCATCCACGATATCAAAGCTAAACAACTTCCAGAACTTAATGACGAGTTCGCTAAAGAAGCTGAAGGCGATGCTGAAACTCTAGAAGATCTTAAAAAAGAACTTCGTACAAAGCTTGAAGAGAGCAAAAAGCAAGAAGCTGAAAACAAAACTCGTGAAACAGTAATCGAAAAAGCATCTGAGAATGCAGAAATTGACATCCCTGAAGCAATGGTAAACACAGAGCTTGACCGCATGGTTCAAGAATTTGGCCAGCGCCTTCAAATGCAAGGTATGAACCTTGATCTTTACTACCAGTTCTCTGGTACAAGTGAAGAAGCACTTCGTGAGCAAATGAAAGAAGATGCTGGAAAACGCGTTCGTACTAACCTAGTACTTGAAGCAATCGTTGAAGCTGAAAACATTGAAGTTTCTGAAGAAGAAATCGATGCTGAACTTAGCAAGATGGCTGAAATGTACCAAATGGAAGTAGAACAAATCAAACAAATGCTTGCTATGCAAGGTGGAAATGATGCAGTAGCAGCTGACTTGAAAGTACGTAAAGCAATCGACTTTCTTGTGGAAAACAGCAAAACTGCTTAATTCTATAACTAAATAAGTTCATAAATCTTAGCAAGGCGCGATCCTTATGTATCGTGCCTTGTTTTGCCATACATATTAAATTTCTATTAAAATACACATCCTATCTGAAAAATAGGTTTTAAATCTTCTGGTATTGTTCATACTTATATAGAGCGTTACCATACATATTTATTAAGCGTTATTATTTCCGTTTTAATATGGAAGTGTGATACAATCCATTATAATCAACGGAATGCTTAAGTCGTAGAAAAGATAATCAGACTTTCCTTCAGAATATATCTGGATTTTAGTCAAGCGTTTCATCCATATTCTCGTTTTAGGGGTGATATCATTGTTTAAATTTAATGATGAAAAAGGGCAATTGAAATGTTCTTTCTGTGGTAAAACACAAGATCAAGTAAGAAAACTGGTTGCTGGACCAGGTGTATATATTTGTGATGAATGTATCGAACTTTGTACTGAAATCGTAGAAGAAGAATTAGGTACAGAAGAGGATGTAGAACTAAAAGAAGTACCAAAACCAGTAGAAATCCGTAAAATTCTTGACGAATATGTTATCGGTCAAGCTCAAGCTAAGAAATCCCTTTCTGTAGCCGTTTACAATCATTACAAACGTATAAATTCAACTCAAAAATCGGATGAAGTTGAATTAGCGAAAAGTAACATTGCGATGATCGGACCAACAGGTAGTGGTAAGACGCTACTTGCTCAAACGTTGGCTCGTATCTTAAACGTACCTTTTGCTATTGCTGATGCTACATCTTTAACTGAAGCTGGATACGTGGGTGAGGATGTTGAGAACATTCTTCTTAAATTGATTCAGTCTGCTGATTATGATGTAGAAAAAGCGGAAAAGGGTATTATCTATATCGATGAAATTGATAAGATTGCACGTAAATCGGAAAACCCGTCTATTACAAGAGATGTTTCTGGTGAAGGCGTTCAACAAGCTCTTCTTAAAATCCTTGAAGGTACAGTAGCTAGCGTACCGCCACAAGGAGGAAGAAAGCATCCTCACCAAGAGTTCATCCAAATTGACACAACAAACATTCTATTTATTTGTGGTGGAGCCTTTGATGGTATCGAACAAATCATCAAACGCCGACTTGGTAAAAAAGTGATCGGATTCAGTTCTGAAACAAAACAAGCTGATTTAAAAGCAGGAGAATACTTGTCTAAAGTTCTTCCTGAAGATTTACTTCGCTTTGGTTTGATTCCTGAATTTATCGGTCGTTTGCCGGTAATTTCAAACCTAAACCCTCTTGATGAGGAAGCGTTGATCGAAATCTTAACAAAGCCAAAGAACGCACTAGTAAAACAATATCAAAAGTTATTGGATATTGATGGTGTCGAGCTCGAATTTACCGATGAAGCTCTTCGAGAAATCTCTGCTCAAGCCATTGAACGTAAAACAGGAGCTCGTGGACTTCGTTCGATCATTGAAGGAGTTATGCTTGACGTAATGTTTGAGCTGCCTTCTCGTGAAGATGTTGTTAAATGTATCGTAACGAAAGAAACAATCTCTGATAAAGTACCACCAACTCTTGAGTTAGAAGACGGTACGGTTATTGAACAATCAAAAGAGACTCCAAAAGAGAGTGCTTAATTTTAAGACCAGCTTATGCTGGTCTTTTTTGTTGTTTAGGAAATTATAAAAAACTAGACCTGTGATAGTTGTTCGGTAAAATGTTCGTATCATTTTGGGGAGAACGAGTATGAGTAAAAAAAGTAAAAAAGTGGTGTTATTAAATAAATTCAAATCCATTCGCGTATCTGGCTGGCAAGACGATATTTAAGAGATCCTACCAATTCTGCAGGGAAAGGAAAAGCAGGGAGTGGATGTGGAAGTGCTTGTTGTCGGCGAGCTAGAGTCGACGCTGTCCCATGCGCACATCGTTGATTTCTGCACAAGAACATCACTCGCTAGGCGCTTTCGTTTAGTGGTCGTCGATGAGACGGAAGTCATCTTTGCAGGGATAGAAAGATAGAGCTGGCAAGCATTAAAGACGAAATCGCGGCCATTTATTAAAGTTTTTATTGAGTTCTTTTATGATGTGGCACTGGCTAAAATTACGGATAAACATTCCGAACTGATGATGAATGATGAAGAGATTAAGAGCGTATTGATGAAGTTAAGGTATTAAAAAGATAGGGCTAACCCCAAAAGCACCTCTCGTGATCTTTGGAGGGTCAGCCCTATTTCATTTTATAGTCTGATTGCGTGTGAGTCGATCCCTATGAGTCAAAGTATGATCTCTATGGGTCGTAACTAGACACCTATGAGTCAAACGAAGCCTTCTATGGGTCAAAAAGAGAGGTCTATGAGTCAAACCATAATCTATGGGTCAAAATGGACACCCTTTGGGTCAAACAGCAATAAAAGTAAATGGAGCGGTGATACGGAATAGGATTAAAATCAGGTTTTTCTGATTTGTCATGTTCAATAATGTAAACAGATCTTCATTAAATATTGCAACCTATGTGAAATTGTCTTTTTAAAAGGTTGACCGTTTAGTTCATCACCTCCTCGGAGATACTATGATTATCACTACATAGGTACCGGGAGGAAAAACAATGAACTGGACTGGCATAGCATTACTTATTCAATTATTCTTTGGGATTATTATTGGGCTATATTTTTGGAACCTATTGCGTAACCAGCGTTCTCAAAAAGTGAGTGTGGATAAAGAATCAAGAAAAGAGATGGAACAATTAAGAAGAATGCGTTCGATCTCATTATCAGAACCTCTTTCTGAACGTGTAAGACCTGGGAAATTTGAAGATATCATCGGACAAGAGGATGGTATAAAAGCATTGAAAGCTGCGTTGTGTGGACCAAATCCACAACATGTTATCGTCTACGGTCCTCCAGGAGTCGGGAAAACAGCTGCAGCTCGATTAGTATTAGAAGAAGCGAAGCGGAATCAAACATCTCCTTTTCGTTCGACAGCAGTTTTTGTAGAACTCGATGCTACGACAGCTCGTTTTGATGAACGAGGAATCGCCGATCCTTTGATTGGTTCAGTTCATGATCCAATCTATCAAGGTGCTGGGGCTATGGGGCAAGCAGGCATTCCTCAGCCAAAACAAGGGGCTGTTACGAATGCACATGGCGGCGTTCTTTTTATTGATGAGATCGGTGAACTCCATCCCATCCAGATGAACAAATTATTAAAAGTATTGGAAGATCGAAAGGTTTTTTTAGAAAGTGCGTATTATTCCGAAGAGAACGCGAACATACCGCATCACATTCATGATATCTTTCAAAATGGCCTACCTGCAGATTTCCGTATGATCGGAGCCACTACTCGTATGCCAGAAGAGATACCGCCTGCTATTCGATCTAGGTGTTTAGAGGTGTTCTTTAGAGAGTTGCAGCCAGCTGAAATCGAACAGATCGCTAAGAGAGCAGCTGATAAAATTCAGTTAGGAATCGATGAAGAATCGTTAACATATATGGCTCAGTATGCTAGAAATGGCCGTGAAGCCGTAAATATGATTCAAATCGCAGCAGGTCTTGCCATCACAGAACAACGTAAGAACATCACGAAGAGTGATGTGGAGTGGGTCACTCATTCAAGTAGGATGGCTCCAAGACCTGAGAGGAAAATTGGTGTCAAACCAAAGATCGGCCTCGTGAATGGTCTTGCTGTTTATGGCCCAACAAGCGGAGCTCTGTTAGAGATTGAAACGACCGTATTACCTGCAAAAAAGCAAGGTTCTATTACAATAACAGGAATAGCAGAAGAGGAGAGTATCGGGAATCAGTCTAAGTCTATACGAAGAAAAAGTATGGCAAAAGGTTCAGTGGAAAACGTGATAACCGTGCTTCGATACATGGGTGTAGATGCATCTATGTATGATATCCACGTGAACTTTCCAGGAGGTGGTCCAGTGGATGGTCCATCAGCAGGTATCGCGATCGCTTCCTCCATATACTCAGCGATTCACAACATTAAAATAGATCACGAAATTGCAATGACTGGAGAAATCAGTATCCATGGAAAAGTGAAACCAGTCGGTGGTGTAATGGCGAAGATACTAGCTGCAAAAGATGCTGGTGCAAAACGTGTGCTTATCCCGTTTGAGAATAACCAAAAGATTTTTGATACGATCAAAGACGTAGAGATCATTCCTGTAAAGAAACTTTCAGAAGTGTTTCAACACGCATTTTTAGATGACAGTGAAGAGCAATCGGTCCCTGCATCAGCTGCCTTAAACTCCCCTCCTTCTTCTGTATAAGGAGAAGTAGGGAGTTTCTTTTTGTTCAGAAATTAAGCCGATAAAAATTTTATAACAGCCAAGTAGGACGTTTTGTTAGGAGTTTTCTAACAATCCGAAGCTTACATTAGACAAAGTTAAGCATTATCGGTAGAATTGTACAAAGACTAAGCATATAATTAATGATTACATAGCAGTTTTCGGAGGTGTTTTTAATGGGGGAAAAACGAGTTCTTCCGCTCCTCCCTCTTCGCGGATTGTTGGTATATCCAACAATGGTACTTCATTTAGATGTAGGAAGAGAAAAATCGATTCAAGCGCTTGAAAAAGTGATGCTTGATGACCAGATGATCTTTCTATCCACTCAAAAAGAAGTTTCTATTGAAGATCCAGCACAAGAGGAAATTTATCATGTAGGAACGTTGTCAAAAGTAAATCAGATGCTCAAACTGCCTAATGGCACGATTAGAGTACTTGTTGAAGGTATTAAACGCGGAGAAATTACTTCGTTTACGGACGAGAAGACCCATGTTGAAGTAGAAGTGGAACTAACGGATGATATTGAAGTGAAAGAAGCCGAAACAGAAGCTCTTATGAGAGCTGTTCTGGCACAATTCGAACAATACATAAACTTATCTAAAAAAGTAACACCTGAAACACTTGCCTCAGTTCAAGATATTACTGAACCTGGACGATTGGCTGATGTTATTTCTTCACATCTTTCTTTAAAGATTAAAGAAAAACAAAAGATCCTTGAGATCTTTGATGTGAAAGAAAGACTTGAACACTTACTGGACCTTTTAAACAATGAAAAAGAAGTGCTAGGTCTAGAAAAGAAAATCGGTCAACGCGTTAAAAAAGCGATGGAAAAAACGCAGAAAGAATATTATCTGCGCGAACAGATGAAAGCCATCCAAAAGGAACTTGGAGATAAAGAAGGCAAAGTTGGTGAGGTAAGTACGCTTAAAGAACGTATTGAATCATCTGATATGCCTGAGACTGTCATGGAGCTTGCAAAAAAAGAACTCGATCGCTATGAAAAGATGCCGAATTCTTCAGCAGAAAGCTCTGTTATCAGAACATACATCGAGTGGCTTGTTAATCTACCTTGGAAGCAAGAGACGATTGATAACTTAGATATTCCTCATGCAGAAACGGTCCTTAATGAAGATCATTACGGCCTTGAAAAAGTGAAGGACAGAGTTTTAGAATATCTGGCTGTTCAGAAGCTGACAAATTCACTAAAAGGACCTATTCTTTGTTTAGTTGGACCACCTGGTGTAGGTAAAACATCATTAGCAAGATCAATCGCACGTGCGATCGGTAGAAATTTTGTACGCATATCTCTTGGCGGTGTAAGAGATGAAGCCGAAATCAGAGGGCATCGAAGAACATATGTGGGTGCGATGCCTGGCCGTTTGATTCAAGGGATGAAGAAAGCGGGTACGATTAATCCCGTGTTCTTGCTGGATGAGATCGATAAGATGTCGAGTGATTTTAGAGGTGATCCGTCCTCTGCGATGCTTGAAGTGCTTGATCCGGAACAAAACAGCACGTTCAGCGATCACTATATCGAAGAGCCATATGATCTTTCTAAAGTCATGTTTGTAACGACAGCCAACTCTCTATCAACGATTCCTGGGCCATTATTAGATAGAATGGAAGTTATTTCGATCGCTGGTTATACAGAGGTTGAAAAGCTTCATATCTCGAAGAATCACTTGATTCCCAAACAGCTGAAAGAACATGGACTAAAGAAAAGTCAGATTCAGTTTAAAGATGATTCTATCTTAAAGCTTGTTCGTAACTATACACGCGAAGCGGGTGTGCGTAATCTTGAGCGTCAGATTGCAGGATTATGCAGGAAAGCTGCCAAACAGATCGTTTCAGCTGAAAAGAAAAAGGTTGTACTTTCTGCTAAAAACCTTGAAGATTATCTAGGTAAACCACGTTTCCGTTATGGTCAGGCAGAACTTGAAGACCAAATTGGTGCAGCGACGGGATTAGCTTATACGACAGCAGGCGGAGATACTCTTTCTATTGAGGTAGCTTTATCTCCAGGTAAGGGTAAACTGATCTTAACCGGTAAGTTAGGTGATGTTATGAAAGAATCTGCTCAAGCTGCATTAAGCTATGTTCGCACGAAAGTGGAAGAGTTGGGAATCGACCATGATTTCTACGAGAAAACAGATATTCATATACATGTTCCTGAAGGAGCAACACCTAAGGATGGTCCTTCAGCAGGAATAACGATTGCTACAGCATTAGTATCAGCACTAACGAAAAAGCCAGTTAGAAAAGATGTAGGGATGACCGGAGAGATCACATTGCGTGGACGTGTATTGCCTATTGGTGGTTTGAAAGAAAAATCATTAAGTGCACACAGAGCAGGAATCAAAACTATCATCCTTCCGAAAGAAAACGAGAAAGACATTGAGGATATTCCACAATCTGTAAAAGAGGGATTATCTTTTATAACCGTATCTCATCTAGATGAGGTATTAAAAGTTGCATTAGCAGGTGATAGAAAGTGAAAGTAAATACAGCAGAAATCGTAATTTCAGCAGTCGGACCTAAGCAATATCCGGAAGGCAATCTTCCGGAGATTGCTTTGGCAGGACGCTCGAATGTAGGGAAATCGTCTTTTATTAATAAGATGATTCACAGAAAAAACTTAGCACGTACATCTTCAAAACCAGGAAAAACGCAAACGTTAAACTTCTATATTCTAAATGAAAGTTTTTATTTTGTGGATGTACCAGGTTATGGATTTGCTAAAGTTTCAAAAACAGAAAGAGAAGCATGGGGTAAGATGATCGAACAGTATCTTGTTGAACGTGATCAGTTAAAAGCTGTTGTTCAGCTTGTAGACCTGAGACATGCTCCTTCAAAAGATGATGTACTCATGTACGATTGGTTAAAATATCATGAGCTTCCTGTTATCGTGGTGGCAACGAAAAGTGATAAGATACCAAAAGGAAAATGGGACAAGCATAAAAAAGTAGTCAAGGAAACATTAAACATGGACAAGAGCGATAAGATCGTTCTCTTCTCATCTGAAACCGGACACGGAAAAGATGAAGCGTGGGGCGTACTGAATTCTTATCTTACTAAATAATGTCTTTTAACCTTTTAGCATATGACTGCAATAATAAAAGGTTTTCATTTTTAGTTGCTTAAATGGTTTTCTTTTCCTCTTCTATGCAAGTTGATTGTAGAGTAAGGTTGCCGACTCCTATGGGACGAGCGGTCAGGTGGAGACTCCTAAGGGCGCGAAGCGGCAGTCCGAAAAGTGGAAGTTACTCGTTCAGCCCCGACAAGCAAAAGGGAAATGGGCTTGGAAGGCGCACTTTGCCTTCTTGACCGTTTACCTTTTGACCTAGAGGGGCTAGTCACTGCAACTAGACAGGAGGCTCACCGTTCGCCCCATGGAAAGCGAGCAACCTGGAACGGAAATCAACTACTATAGAGTACTTCTGCTTATGTGAAAACAGCCTGAACTAAAAACCCTCTATGTTTTTAAAAACATAGAGGGTTTTGTGTTTCTATTTCTTTTTAAAGAACATAAGGTAAGCCCCAATGACCATTAGGATAATTGGCCAAAAATCTTCAGCTTTCACAAATATATTTTCTACAGAAGGGGTATTACTCTTAAAGAAGAGCAACCAGAGAGCTAAAAGCGATAACAATAACCCAGGGATAAGCCCTTCTTTTGTTTTTCGATAATGAATCAGAAATGATAGACCCGCAAGTAAAATGATTACTTGAAGCGGTTCTGGCCATGTCGCAACTTTTCCTGCTGCATGAAAATGTACGCCCAATCCGGTTAAAAATACACCTGAAAAAATACTTGAAGAATCTTTCCCGGAACCCGATTGGAAAAGAAGAGCTATACCGATGATGATTAGTATACTCGGCCAAGTCAAATACGGTTGAAGCAGTTCAATATTCATTCTATTTGCAAAATAGAATAATCCAATTCCGAGTAAAATGATGCCGCTGAATGTGTTTCTTTGTTT
Organism: Fictibacillus sp. 18YEL24; assembly: GCF_015903855.1. GTDB lineage: Bacteria > Bacillota > Bacilli > Bacillales > Fictibacillaceae > Fictibacillus > Fictibacillus phosphorivorans_C. The sequence continues at coordinate 53,077 of NZ_JACZDT010000005.1, read as the reverse complement.
CATAATGCCTCCATCTTAAACGTAAACCTTTGCTAAATTGGTCGATTTTTGTTATTTTTAATATTGGTGCTAAGTTTTAGTAATTATGGTTATCCTAAAACTGCTATACACGGCACCAAAAAGATAATAAATACATCATAGCATAAACGTTTAAATTCTGTTCACATTATTGGATATTCCGTATTTTGGGACATGTTATAATTAACAAAGAACATACATAATTAAGGGAGGTGAGCGCATGCATATTCTAGTGGTTGGACTTAATTACAAAACGGCACCCGTAGAAATTCGGGAAAAAGTTTCTTTTCAGCCCGCTGAATTAACGGATGCGATCTCTACACTCCGAAAACAAAAAAGTATACTTGAATGTGTAATCGTTTCAACGTGCAACCGTACTGAGATCTATGCTGTTGCCGATCAGCTTCATACCGGAAGATACTACATCAAATCTTTTTTGGCGGACTGGTTTTCAATTGATAAAGAAGAACTTTCACCATTCTTGAGCATCAGAGACGGAGAAGCAGCAGTCGAGCATCTATTCCGTGTAGCTGCTGGTTTGGATTCTATGGTGATTGGTGAAACACAAATCCTTGGTCAAGTAAGAGATGGATTCTTAGAATCACAAAAACTTGATGCAACAGGAACTATATTTAATAAACTCATGAAACAAGCGATCACTTTTGCGAAGAGATGTCATTCAGAAACGGATATCGGGGAAAATGCGGTATCGGTTAGTTATGCAGCTGTCGAACTCGCGAAAAAAATCTTTGGTGGTCTACAACATAAAACCATTTTAATCGTAGGTGCAGGTAAGATGGGTGAGCTTACAGCGAAACATCTGCATGCGAGCGGTGGAAATGAAGTACTTGTAATCAACCGTACTTTTGAAAAAGCGCAAGAGGTAGCTAAAAAGTTTCATGGTATAGCACATCCTTTTGAAGATCTTGAGAGTTTGCTCATAAGAGCGGATATTGTGATCTCTTCTACAGGAGCTAGTGAATTTGTCATTACAAAGAAAATGGCAGCACCAGCTGTTAAAAAACGCAAAGGTCTTCCACTGTTCATGGTAGATATTGCTGTACCTCGTGACTTAGATCCTGAGCTTCATGATTTAGAGAGCGTTTTTCTGTATGATATTGATGATTTAGAAGGTATTGTAGAGTCTAACCTTGCTGAACGAATGAAAGAAGCCGAAAAGATCGAAATTATGATCGAAGCCGAAATTGTTGCTTTCCAATCATGGATTTCAATGCTTGGTGTAGTTCCGTTAATTTCTGCTTTACGAGAAAAGGCATTAAACATACAAGCAGAAACCATGCAGAGCATCGAACGCAAGCTACCGGATCTTACTGATCGAGAAAGAAAAATTTTAAGCAAACATACGAAGAGTATCGTGAATCAATTACTTCGTGATCCTGTGACAAGAGCCAAAGAGATGGCTGGCGAACCAGGAGCTGAAGAACAGTTGCAATTATTTACTGAAATCTTCGGACTTGAAGATTATTTGGATAAACAGAAGCAGTTGGAAACAGCATTTGCTGCAAACGTCGAAGAGAAGTCTTCACTAACAGATGAAGTTGTTCCTTCGACTGTAGTAAGAACTTAAGCTCTCGTTTCCCTCGAGCTCATGGAGTGTGAGCAAAATGAATTGGATATATGATCTGACTATCGTTCTATATGCACTTAGCATCATAGGCTATTTTATAGATTTCCTTCAAAACAACCGGAAAGCAAACCGATTTGCTTTCTGGTTGCTTTCTATTGTCTGGGTACTTCAAACGGTCTTTTTTGTGTTAAGGATGCTGAAAGACCAACGGTTTCCTATATTAACACCCTCAGAAGGCTTGTTTTTTTATGCATGGATCCTCGTGACGTTTTCGGTTGTCATGAGCAGGTTTTTCCGGGTTGATTTTTTAGTGTTTTTTACGAACATTCTAGGTTTCTTGCTCGTTTCGATCCATTTGTTTGCTCCAACAGGTCAAGCGAGTGCAGTTCTTGAGAAACAGCTGATCTCAGAATTATTAATCATCCATATAACAATGGCTTTTATCTCATACGGAGCATTCTCACTCTCCTTTATATTCTCGTTCATGTACCTGCTACAGCATGGTATGTTGAAACGAAAGAAATGGAGCAAAAGACTGCAGCGTTTTGGGAGCCTATCATACTTAGAGAAGCTTTCTTTTCGATTAAATACGATCGGAGTGCCGTTGCTCTTGCTTAGTCTAATATTGGGAGTCGTATGGGCATTCTGGAAAATAAGTGACTTTACACTTCTTGATGCCAAAGTCATCTCGTCATTTATTGTCCTTTTGGTTTACAGTACTTACCTCTATCAAAAGGTTGGAAGAGGTGTGCAAGGTAAAACGTTAGCGCTTTGGAACGCTGCAGCTTTCCTGGTCGTTTTGATCAACTACTTTTTAGCGTCGACGTTCACTGAATTTCACCTTTGGTATAAGTAAAGAATAGGAGATTCATATCATGAGAAAAATCATAGTAGGTTCAAGAAGAAGTAAATTAGCGATTACACAAACAAACTGGGTGATCGAACAATTAAAGAAGTCAGGAATGCCTTTTGAATTTGAAGTGAAAGAGATCGTAACAAAAGGTGATATCATTCTTGATGTTACACTCTCAAAAGTAGGCGGAAAAGGCTTATTTGTAAAAGAGATCGAACAAGCGATGTTAGATAAAGAGATCGATATTGCCGTTCACAGCATGAAGGACATGCCATCTGAACTGCCTGAGGGGCTCGAGATCGGCTGTACACCTAAACGCGTAGATCCAAGAGATGCTCTTATATCTGAAAAGTATTCTTCGTTAAGAGAGCTTCCTGCTGGTGCTATTGTCGGAACAAGTTCATTAAGAAGAGCAGCACAGATTCTGAACAGACGCCCGGATCTTGAGATTAAATCTATTCGAGGTAACATTGATACTCGTCTTAACAAGTTAAAGTCTGGTGAGTTTGATGCGATCATTCTAGCTGCTGCAGGACTTGAAAGAATGGGCTGGTCTACAGATGTTGTTACTGAATACTTAGACATAGACTTGTGTCTTCCTGCTGTAGGACAAGGTTCATTAGCTATCGAATGCAGAAGTGAAGATCTAGAAGTGAAAGAATTGTTAGCTACACTGAACGACGCTTATACGTTTGATACGGTTTCAGCAGAACGCTCTTTCTTAAACACACTAGAAGGAGGCTGCCAAGTTCCAATTGCAGCATTCGCAACGATGGACGACAACCAAGAGGTCTCTTTAACAGGACTTGTTGCAGATCCTGAAGGAAAGACCGTGTTAAAAGAAATGAAGTCAGGCAAAGATCCGTACCGCGTAGGTGTAGAGTTAGCTGAAGAATTAAAAACATTAGGTGCGAAAAGCATACTAGATACAGTGAAAAAGGATTTAAATTCATAATGAATACATCTATAGGACCACTAGCAGGTAAGCGAATACTTGTTACACGGCCGAAAGAGCAGGCAGCACCATTAATCTCACTCATACGGGAGAATGGCGGACTCCCTCTTTCTTTTCCTATTGTCTCTATAAAAGGTGTTAAGAACGAAGTGTCCTTGTTAAACAATCTATCGTCTTACCAATGGATCATTTTCACGAGCAAAAATGGAGTAGATCATTTTTTTCAACTGATTTCTGATTGTAATCTCACTTTGGGAGATGTTAAGTTTGCCGCAGTTGGTGAGAAAACAGCTGAATCTTTAAGAACGAGAGGGATTACATCTATTCTTGTGCCTAAACACTTTCATGCAGAAAGCTTAGTGAAGACGTTAAAAAAACACGTCTTACCTCAAGAAAAAATTCTATTTCCAAAAGGGAATCTAGCACCATCTTTCATTAAAGAGGAGCTGAGAGGTACAGCATTAATAGATGAGTTAGTTGTTTACAAAACCGAATCAGAAGATCATTTAGATTGGTCGCTCGTGCATCAAGCAGATTGTCTTTTTTTTATGAGTCCTTCTGCCGTAACTTTCATGAGTAGAGGGTTGGACACAGAAGAAGTTCTTAAAAAACCTGTGATATGTGTTGGACCAACAACGAAAAAAGCTGCAGAAGAATGCGGATATCATCGAGTGCTAATGCCTAAGCAATTTACCGCAGAAGATATGGTGAACTGTGCCATCTCTTATTTTCAAGGAGGAAGTTAATATGAATTTTCAGCGTCATCGTCGTTTAAGAAAATCAGCATCCATGCGTTCACTAGTACGTGAAACGCATCTTCATGTTTCAGATTTTATCTATCCATTGTTCTTTGTCGAAGGAGAGAACATTAAAAAAGAAGTCCCTTCTATGCCGGGTGTGTACCACCTATCATTGGATCTTCTTCAAGAAGAGGTAAAAGAAATCGAAAGCCTTGGCATTCAGTCTATTATTGTTTTTGGTGTGCCAGCTGAAAAAGACGATTGCGGAAGTTCAGCTTATGATCATAATGGAATCGTACAAAAAGCCATCTCACAAATTAAAGAAGTTGCTCCATCACTAACTGTCATTGCAGATACTTGTTTATGCCAATTTACAGACCATGGACACTGTGGCGTGATCGAAAATGGTGAAGTGTTGAACGATGAAACGTTGACTTTGCTCGCAAAGACAGCTGTATCCCAGGCAAAAGCTGGAGCAGATATCATCGCACCTTCAAACATGATGGATGGTTTTGTTGCAGCGATCAGACAAGGGCTTGACGAAGCTGGATTCTATGATGTTCCGATCATGTCTTATGCAGTAAAATATGCATCATCCTTCTATGGTCCGTTCCGTGATGCAGCGCATAGCACACCGCAGTTCGGGGATAGAAAAACGTACCAGATGGATCCGGCTAACCGACTTGAAGCACTACGAGAGGCAGAATCAGATGTTGCTGAAGGCGCTGATTTCTTAATGGTTAAGCCAGCTCTTTCTTACCTAGATATTCTAAGAGAATTAAAAGACAGATATCCCCTTCCACTAGTAGCATACAACGTGAGTGGAGAGTACTCCATGATTAAAGCGGCTGCTATGAACGGATGGGTAGACGAGAAGAGTATCGTACTTGAGAAACTGATATCTATGAAACGAGCAGGAGCAGACTTGATTATTACGTATTTTGCCAAAGATGCTGCAAGATGGCTGAATGAAAAATAAGGAAAGAGGTGTTGGTATGAGAAGCTTTGAAAAATCAATTGCTGCTTTTCAAGAAGCAAAAGATGTTATGCCTGGAGGAGTTAACAGTCCTGTACGTGCATTTAAATCTGTAAAGATGGATCCTGTGTTTATGGAACGCGGAAAAGGATCTAAGATTTATGATATCGATGGTAATGAATATATCGATTATGTTTTGTCATGGGGACCATTAATCCTTGGACATGCTGACGATCAAGTAGTAGAGGCGCTTAAGCGAACGGCTGAACTGGGAACAAGTTTTGGTGCGCCTAATGAAATGGAAACAAAACTTGCAAAGCTTGTGATCGACCGCGTCCCTTCAATTGAAGTCGTGCGAATGGTTAACTCTGGTACAGAAGCGACGATGAGTGCTCTTCGTTTAGCTCGAGGATACACAGGACGAAGCAAAATCGTTAAATTTGAAGGGTGTTATCATGGACATGGGGACTCCTTATTGATCAAAGCAGGTTCTGGTGTTGCGACGCTTGGTCTGCCTGATTCTCCAGGTGTTCCAGAAGGCATCGCACAGAATACGATCACGGTTCCATACAATGATCTAGAGAGCTTACAAGTAGCTTTTGATCAATTTGGAGAAGATATCGCTTGTGTGATTGTTGAACCTGTCGCAGGTAACATGGGTGTAGTTCCTCCGCAAAAAGGGTTCTTAGAAGGCATTCGTAAAATGACTGAACAACATGGTTCTCTATTGATTTTTGACGAAGTAATGACAGGCTTCCGAGTAGATTATGAATGTGCACAAGGTTATTTTGGAGTAACACCTGACCTAACATGTTTAGGAAAAGTAATAGGTGGAGGTCTGCCTGTTGGCGCATATGGCGGGAAACGAGAAATCATGGAACAGATCGCGCCAAGCGGACCGATCTATCAGGCAGGAACGTTATCAGGAAATCCTCTAGCGATGGCTGCAGGTTATGCTACACTTTCGCAACTTACAAAAGAGAGTTACACATATTTTCAAAAACTTGGAGATCAATTAGCTAACGGAATATCTGAAGCTGCTGAGCATTACGGAGTGGCACATACGATCAACCGTGCAGGAAGCATGATCGGTTTCTTCTTTACGAATCAAGATGTTATCAATTACGAAACAGCTAAGCAATCCAATTTAGATCACTTTAACGCTTGCTTTAAAACGATGCTTCAAGAAGGGATCTCGCTGCCTCCTTCACAATTTGAAGGATTATTCTTATCTACTGCTCATACAGAGGAAGATATTAATAAAACCATCGCAGCGTTCAAAAAGGCTTTTTCACAATTAAAATAGTCATGTTTATTGTAGCGTCCGCTTACTTTTAGCGGACGCTATTTTTGTTTTTTATGGACCTCTTATCTAATAAAAATCATATTTCGTCCTGTTCACTCATACACCTATATTGTATAACTATATGCAACCTGAAAGGAGGAGAAGGGCATGAGTCAATCGAAGCTGCGTTTCTCCATTGAGGAGTCTGTTTGGCTAAAGAAGGGACAGGAAGTAGCTGAAGTTTTGTCGATGTCACTAGATCCTGAGATTCAAATCACTGAGGAAGCCGGACAGGTTTATATCAAGGGAGCCCTTATTTTAAATGGCAGATACCGGTCAGAAAAACAAGACCAGAATGAGGGTGTAACAGATCAGAATACGCTCTCTGAGAGCATGTCTTACCGCTCTCTTACTCAGCTGAATGTAGCAGAAGATGGGATGACAGAACTTGTGCACCGTTTTCCAGTCGATATCACCATTCCGTCTTATCGTGTAGAAGATTCAAATGAGGTAAAAGTGGAAGTTGAATCGTTTGAATATGAACTTCCAAACTCAACTTGCTTTGAACTTTCTGCATCGATTTGTATTTATGGGATTAAAGATGAGAAGCAGCGTCAAGAAAGTCCTGCATATGATCTTCCAAAAGAAGCGGTTCGAACAAGTGCCGTAGAAGAAAAATCATTGCAGAAAGAAGAAAAACAAGATATTTTTACTCCTTTCCAGTTTGAAGCACGTCAAAGTGGAGGTGTACCTTCACAGTCTTCACATCTTAATGAATTTGTAGCTAGGTTTGATGAGAAGGAAGCTGACGTTCGTGCAGAAAAGTCAACACCGTTTGAATTTAAGCCGCACTTTGAGGCACAGGATGATCGAACGATGGAAGCTACATTCGATTCTTTAAAAGCTATTGCTTTCTCAATGAACGATACAAGAAATAATGATTCTTCATCTTTAGAAACGGCTGATTCAGATGAAGAGCATTCAGAATTTTATGGAGAAGTAGAAGAGATGGAAGAAAATAATGAAACAGAAGCTTATGATCATGTAGAAGGTGATTATGAGAGCTATGATGCTTCTTATCAAGAAGCTGAAGATTCACAATCAAACTATCCTCAATACGATCAAACTTATCAAGATACGAATAGACCTTACACCTACAATCCCTATCAGCAACACGAAGCTTACCAGCAACAAACGTCATACCAGAATCAAGGTGGATATCAGCAAGAAGAGGAGTACCACCAACAAGAAACATACCACCAACAAGAAACTTATCAGCAACAAGATGCTTATCAACAGCAATCCAATCAGTATGGAAATTATCAATATCAGCAAAATGCATCACAACGTCCTTCATACGAATATGGAGAGCAATCGTATGAAGCTGAGCAAGAATACGAGAATGTGAACTACAATGAAGCAGAAGAAGATCAAGAAAACTCTTATGAATCCTACGATACGAGTTATGAAGAATATGAGGCTGAAGCAGAACCGATGCAAATGAATAAGGAGCGGGAGGAACCTAAAGATGAAAATGCTCTTTATTTAACAAAGATGCTTTCTGCTAAAGAAGACCGTTTTTCCAAGATGAAAATGTATATTCTTCAACGAGGAGATTCTTTAGAACATATCTGTGAGAGATATGATATCTCATTGAATACACTCATGCGTATGAATCAACTGCAACAAGGTGAGGTGTCCGAGGGGCAGATCATATATATCCCAGTCAGTTCACGTTAAGTCGAGGTGCTATTATGGAGCTGATCAACACCTTAGAAAAAGAATATGAACTTTATGGGATACGGTGGAAAGAAAGACCGTATCTGATCATGACTGATTATGGAGAAAAACGAATTCGTTATTGGAGTGAAAAAGACAATCTAAATTGGCACATTAGATGGCGCGATGAGTCCTCGAAAGGCTCTAGCGCCGTGCCAGATCGTATGATTCGTACTAAAAGCGGTGAAGCTGCCATAAAATATGGAAACAGGTGGCTTACTGTTCATGATCATACAAAAGAATGGTATGGATGTGAAGATATAGAACGTTGGGGGCAATTCATTGGTACGTTGCTAAATACGGCTATGTCTTCGGATAACAAAGATGTTTTTGTGAAACAAACCAGACAGCCTGTTTTTGATCTGAATCAGTGTATAACGCGCGCTCAAAAGTATTTAGAAGCGAACTTTCAATGTATGGTTACAAGTATAAATGAGAGTAAACAACGATTGGAATTTTCTCATGCTATCAAAAATAACGTGAGAAATCATCCATTGCCTGTTCTTGATAGAGAGCTAAGTATAAAGAATGGAAGGAAAATCTTTCACTTCTTATTTTATCAAGGCAGTGAAGCTTTACCCATTAAGGGATATCTGCCACTTCGTAAGTTTTTAGTTGAGTGGCTCGAACAAACTTCAACCTCTTCATTAAAATTTTTGCTAACGGAGGTGAATAAGCATTTTTCTTTGGAAAGTGAGCAAGGATTATTACTTTTAGCTGAGGTGGTTACACCTTGGGAACTGTATGACTGTCTAGATCAACTTGATAACAGCTCACTTGAAAGAATGATAGACGGCTTGAAGAAATATGAAGTTTGCTGGGAAAGTAATCGAACATTGGTCAAAACAGTAACTGAATGGTTTGATGAAAAAAGAAGGAAGGTGGCCCTATGACAACGGAAAAAGATACATTAAATTACGGGCCCGTCCTTTTTCATTATGATCTATTTCCCGAGAAGTTAGAGCGGCATGGGAAGGTTAAGAAGGTCATAACGAAAAGGGGTACATTTGCACTGAAAGAAGCAGAGATGACAGAGGACGAAAGAAGCTGGTTTACGCATGTGATTCAGCGTCTCTCTGAGATTGGTTTTCATCAGGTCGTTCCTCTCTATCCAACTAAGTTTGGTGATTATACGGTTCAGTTAGGATCTAGAACGTATTATCTAATGCCATGGTTTGCGTCTGATGAAAGAAATGAGAGAGCGAAAGACGAGGTTCTTATCGATCATTTAGGAAAGATCCATGCGTTAACACTGAAAGAGCAGGACTTTTCGAATGAAGTGGTCGAACATTCTTATCAGTATCTCATGAACAGGTGGGAAAATAGGCAATATGAGATGGAGAGATTTACAGAAGAAGCAGAACAGAAAACGTATATGTCTCCCTTTGAACTAACCTATCTCAGTCACTTTCATCAAATTATGAGAATGACAGAAGAAGCAAAAAGGAGATTAAAAGAGTGGTATGAAACGTGTCAAAGAGAAAAACGTTACCGGAGCGTACTTTGTCACGGGAAGGTTTCAAGAAATCACTTAATCTTTAACCCAACTGGGGAAGGTCATCTACTCAATTTTGAAAAAGCCGTTCTGGATACACCGATCAGAGATTTAGCGGTATATTTTCGAAGGGCGGCTCATCAAAAAGAATGGACTCCTGAAGAAGGAAAATCGTTATTAGATCTGTATGAAAAACATGTACCGTTGCTAAACGAAGAAAGAGGATTATTAATTAGTTATTTATCTTATCCTGAACCTGTGTTTAATGCAGTGGATCTCTATTGCATGAAACGCAACGATTATTCTCAAATTGAAATGGTGCATAGGCTTGAGAGCAGAATAAGAGCGATGAAGAAAATCCGGGATTTCTGTGATGCGATTATGATGGCTCCACCACCTGCACCAATGGAACCAACAGATTCAATTCCAACAAAAATTCACATAAATGATGATGGAGATCACATATAGCGACTATATGTGATCTTTTTTTAATTTTTTAAAGAACATCATAAGCGAAACACACATGGAGGATGACTAAGGTTAAAAGGATGATAAAATCAACAGCAGATGGAAATAGTATCGTCCTTAAAAGCTGAAAGACAATAAGTGGCGCAGTCAATTGTCCGATTGTTTGTTTGAGGGTGATAAACCACCCCGGAAAACGTGTTTTTCGAAAATATTTTCTAGACAAGACAAGCCCTCCAATCGCCCATTTTTTATACTTTATGCAGCAATATGATTAATGTGAAAGACAGGCTGTCACGATAGAAGTGTCAAAAGCATAGAATAACTTTTACAAGTTACGGCAATACTATTGACTAAAAACAGATAAGTTGTATAAAATATATTCAGATTCTATATTGTCGCGTAGACAGGGAATAGTACAACATAACACCTTTTAGAGAGAGGATTCATCTGCTGAAAGAATCCTTAAGGATAGTTAGTTGGAAGTCGCCCTTGAGCATCTTCTCTGAAACTAGAAGTAAGAGAAGACGGTCCATCCGTTATTCATGAGTGTACAGCAAGTTTATTTAGACTTGCCGTAAATAAAGGTGGTACCGCGGAGTCCTTTCGTCCTTTTTGACGAGAGGGCTTTTTTGTTTTTTAGAAATAAAGGAGGAGAATAGAATGACGAACGAACAGAAAGAACTGACGATGCCAACGAAATACGATCCGAAGGCTACAGAAGAAAATCGTTATGATTTTTGGTTAAAAGGCAAATTTTTTGAAGCAAAGAGTGAGGAAGGGAAACAGCCGTATACGATTGTAATCCCACCTCCTAACGTAACAGGAAAACTACACCTCGGCCATGCATGGGACACAACGCTCCAAGATATCTTAACGCGTACAAAACGTATGCAAGGATTCGATGTTCTATGGCTGCCTGGGATGGACCATGCTGGTATTGCAACACAAGCGAAAGTAGAAGGGAAGCTTCGTGAAGAAGGGATATCTCGATACGACTTAGGCCGTGAAAAGTTCTTAGAGAAGTCTTGGGAATGGAAAGAAGAGTATGCAGAGTTCATTCGTAAGCAATGGGCAAAACTAGGACTCGGTTTAGATTATTCTCGTGAACGGTTCACTTTAGATGAGGGATTGTCTGAAGCTGTTAAAGAAGTTTTCGTTACGCTTTATGAAAAAGGCTTAATCTACCGCGGTGAATATATCATCAACTGGGATCCGAAGACGAAAACTGCTCTTTCTGATATTGAAGTTATCCACCAAGATGTTCAAGGTGCGTTCTATCATATGAAATATCCACTAGCAGATGGGTCTGGACATATCGAAGTAGCTACAACTCGTCCTGAGACAATGCTTGGTGATACAGCGATCGCTGTACATCCAAAAGATGAGCGTTATCAGCATCTAATAGGTAAGAAAGCGATTCTGCCAATCGTTGGACGTGAGATCGAAATTGTTGGAGATGATTATGTTGATATGGAATTTGGTTCAGGCGCTGTAAAAATTACACCTGCGCATGATCCGAATGACTTTGAAATCGGAAACAGACACAACCTTGAGCGTATCCTTGTAATGGATGAAGGCGGTCAGATGAACGACAATGCTGGTGCTTACCAAGGACTAGACCGGTTTGAGTGTAGAAAGCAGATTGTTAAAGATCTTCAGGAGCAAGGTGTATTGTTCAAGATCGAAGAGCATATTCATTCTGTTGGTCACTCTGAGCGTAGTGGAGCAGTTGTTGAACCATATCTTTCAACACAATGGTTTGTTAAGATGCAGCCGTTAGCAGATGAAGCGATCAAGCTTCAAAAAGGTGAAGATAAGATCAACTTTGTTCCTGATCGTTTCGAGAATACGTATATGCGTTGGATAGAAAACATTCGTGACTGGTGTATCTCTCGTCAACTTTGGTGGGGTCACCGAATCCCTGCATGGTTCCACAAAGAAACGGGAGAGATCTATGTTGGTAAGACAGAACCGAAAGATCCGGAAAATTGGGAGCAGGATACAGATGTTCTAGACACGTGGTTCTCATCTGCTCTATGGCCGTTCTCAACGATGGGTTGGCCTGATGAGGAAGCGGCTGATTACAAGCGCTACTTCCCAGGGAACGTACTCGTAACAGGTTACGATATCATTACGTTCTGGGTTTCAAGAATGGTCTTCCAATCGATCGAGTTTACGGAACAAAAGCCGTTTAATGATGTACTGATTCACGGTCTCGTTCGTGACTCCGAAGGAAGAAAGATGAGTAAATCACTCGGCAATGGTGTTGACCCGATGGATGTTATCGAGAAGTATGGCGCGGATGCATTGCGTTTCTTCTTATCTACAGGAAGTTCACCAGGAAACGACCTTCGTTTTTATTGGGAAAAAGTAGAGTCTACTTGGAACTTTGCTAATAAGATCTGGAACGCATCTCGTTTCGCATTGATGAACATGGATGGCATGCAATACGATGAGATTGATCTAAGCGGAAAAAAATCGTTAGCAGATCAATGGATTCTGACTCGATTAAATGAGACGACAGAAGGTATCACATGTTTGATCGATGCTTACGAATTCGGTGAAGTGGGACGCCTGCTATATAACTTTATCTGGGATGACCTATGTGATTGGTACATTGAAATGGCGAAACTTCCACTCTATGGGGAAGACGAGGAAGCGAAGAAAACAACTCGTTCTGTTCTAGCTCACGTGTTAGACCAAACGTTAAGATTGCTTCATCCTTTCATGCCATTTATTACAGAAGAAATCTGGCAGCACTTGCCTCATAAAGGTGAATCGATCACGATTGCTGCTTGGCCAGAAAAGCGCGAAGACCTTCATTTCCCTGAAGCAGCAAAAGAATTTGCGCTAATTACTGAAGTGATCCGTTCAGTTCGTAACATTCGTTCTGAAATGAACGTTGCACCTAGTAAGCCGATCGAACTGCAGATCAAACCAAAAAATAAAGAAATTCTTACAGCTCTTGAATCAAATCGTCACTATTTAGTTCGTTTCTGTAACCCTGGTGAACTCATCATCTCAGATGAGATCTCAGCACCTGAGAAGAGCATGAGCACGATTTTAACAGGTTTAGAAATGTACCTTCCACTTGAAGGGTTATTAAATATTGATGAAGAAATTAAAAGACTTGAAAAAGAAGCAGAAAAATACGCGAAAGAAGTAGAGCGCGTACAGAAAAAATTAAGCAATGAAGGATTTATGAAGAAGGCACCTGAAAAGGTAATAGAAGAAGAGCGTGCAAAAGAAGCGGATTATCAAGAGAAATATGATAACGTATTGGCACGTATTAAAGAACTTCAAAGCTAACCATCATCAATATGAGGCGAATCCTTATTTTAGCAGGGATTCGCCTTCTTTATGATTAGAAAGGCGGAATTAACTTGAATTCTTACAAGGAAGCTCTAGAGTGGATTCATAGCTTGTTGAAATTTGGAATCAAACCAGGCTTGAAACGAGTGGAATGGCTCCTAGAACGAACAGGCAATCCGGAAAAGAAGATAACGTGTATACATATTGCAGGCACGAACGGTAAGGGTTCAACTGTAGAATATATAAGAAGTATCATGAATGAAGCGGATTATTCAGTAGGTACATTTACATCTCCTTATCTCATTTCCTTCAATGAGAGAGTATCGCTGAACAGAATCCCTATTTCAGATGAAGAGTTGCTTCATTATGCAAGGATTGTAAAACCGCTCGTTGAAGAAGTTGTTATAACGGATTTAGGTAGCCCTACTGAGTTTGAAGTGATTACCGTGATTTCACTGCTTTATTTCGCTGATAAACAACCTGATATCGTTGTATACGAAACGGGACTTGGAGGTCTATACGATTCTACTAACGTGATAACGCCTATTCTAAGCCTCATCACAAATATAGGGTTTGATCATATGGGCATACTCGGTGAAACGCTTAAGGAGATAGCCTTTCAAAAGGCTGGGATCATCAAGCAGGATGTACCCGTTATTACAACAGCAGACCAAACTGAAGCACGTGAAGTAATCGATCGTAAAGCGAAGGAAATGAATGCAGAGAACTACTTTTTAGATCGTGATTTTTCTGTTGTGCACCTTGAGAGTGCACATAGTGGGGAAAGATTTCTTTATACAGATTCTGAAGATCATAGAGGTATTGAACTGGAGATTTCTATGATGGGAACGCACCAGATCAAGAATGCAGGATTAGCGGTTGCAGCTGTTAGGTTCTTAACAAGAGCTCATAGATTCGAAGTTTCGCTCTCTACGATAACGGATGGACTTCGTAAAGCAAATTGGGCTGGAAGATTTGAAAAAGTATCACATTCACCCGATATAATCATTGACGGAGCTCATAACGAACAAGGTGTTGCTGCTCTTAAACAAACTCTGAACAATCATTATGGAGAAAAGCGAATCTTTCTTTTGTTTGCGGCTTTAGAGGATAAGGCGTATGCAACGATGTTGCAGGACTTAGTCAGTGTCGTTTACGAAGCATGTTTTACTTCCTTTGATTTTCCAAGAGCAGCATCTGCAGAACAATTATTGAGAGAAAGTCCATTGGAAAATTCATATAGCATCTCTTCTTGGAGAGAAGCATTGCGACATCTACAAGAGCAATTACAGGAAGATGATGTTCTCGTTATTACAGGATCGCTATACTTTATTTCAGAAATCAGAAAAACATTTATAAATTTGGAATAACATTTATTGTAATTTTTAGAACTTTTGATAAAATAAAAGATAATGAATTTGTCCTAGTAAAAAAGATGTGTATTTTAAACATTTCTTATTTGGAAGGGGGACAAGGTGGTGGCGACTCGTATGGCAAATAGAAAAAAACGTATGATTCTTACAGTGGCTTGGATTTTCTTATTCCCACTCGCGATTTGGACGGCTGTTCAGATGACGAGTAATCAGCCTGATATCAATGTAATCGATCTTGGTATTATAAGCTTTTTAGCGATCGTTGTATCTTGTTTCCCTATTAAAGTAATGGATACGAACATCTCTTTTATGTCAGGTATCAATCTAGCCGTATTCTTATATTACGGATTAACAGTTGCCTTATATGTAACACTCTTAGCGTTAATCGCGATGTTTATCTCATTGAAACTTCATGTTATAAAAGAATATTACAGATATATGGCGAACACCCTCATGTTTTCGTGGTTAATTATCTGCGAAAGCACTGTCTTTCATCTCTTAGGAGGTGAAGTGGGACCGTTTGCAGGAGATGAATCTATTAATCTGATCCCTGTAGTCGCTTATGTATTAACGGGATTAGTCTTAAATCACGTTGGTCTTTACTTCATCGTAAAAGTACTATACGAAGAAGATGTTGCTTTTTTTGAGCGTGATGCAGTTTGGGACTTCGTATCAGAAGTTCTAGCTATTCCTGTGGGTCTCATGTTATATGTTCTATACTCTCAACTGGGGCGGCCTGGAATCTTCTATGTCGGTCTACCATTTCTTTCATTATCTATCATTATTAATCTCTATCATGTTAGTCAACAGATTAACGATGCTCTTCAAAAAGCGAGTGAGATCGGACAGCAGCTTTCTGAACATTTGAAGGTAAACCATATACTAGATGTTTTTATAGAAAGACTAATCGGTTTTATGAATGTTGATTTTGCATTTATATATGATGCAGATGCGGGGGAAAATCTAAAGATCATACGTCAATACGAAAGTGAAGAAGGTATTCTCACCACAGTTCCTATTAAGAAGCATGAAGCGATCAGTGGGAGAGTATGGTCTACAGGAAAAAGTATACGTTATAGCAAATTGAAGCCATGGCGAAAGATATCGGATACTTTCTTTCAAGGAAAAGCACAATCTGTACTATCAGTGCCTATGATCAGAAATCAAAAGATCGTTGGTATTATCACCTTTGCATCAAAAGAAAAACACGCATTTCAGAAGCATCACCTTATCATACTTGAGATCTTAGCAAACTATTTAGCAGTAGCGATCGATAATGCAAGAAACTACGAATCCACTAAGTTAAAAAGTGAGCAATGTCCTTTAACGGGTTTATATAACTACCGATATTTCGAGAACATTCTAACCGAAATGTACCAAAACTATGAATATTTTAGAAAGCAGTTCTCAATTATCTTATTGGATATCGATCACTTCAAAAAAGTAAATGATACATATGGTCATCAAAGTGGAAATGAAGTATTGATCCTCTTAGCAAGAAGGCTAGAAGAATTTATCGGTGATCGAGGAACAGTTGCAAGATATGGTGGAGAAGAGTTTATCATCTTGCTGCCTGAATCAGGAGATAGAGCTGGTATCCAATTAGCTGAACAGCTTCGTTCTGTTATTTCAGATCAAGGATTCGATATACATAATGACCTCACCGACCAATGTAGACATACTATCTATATAACTGCAAGTATCGGTGTTGCAACTGCTCCTCATCAAGGGGAAGATGCACTCACATTAGTAAGAAACGCAGATCGTGCCATGTATACAGGTGCAAAGCAACAAGGAAGAAATAAAGTTGCCGCTTATATCGGTTAAAGGATCTAGGGAGTATAACCCCTAGATTTTTTTATGTTCCTACCTTTTTCTTGTTCTATTAAAACGAAAAAAGCATATGTTTTAGTAGATGATAGAGAGGAGCGGATGAAATGAAACAAGAGATATCCATCTTGATCAATGGTAAAGAAACGAACTATAGTGAAGACCAAACACCTGTTAACGAGCAACCCGTTCATAATGATGAGGTTGCTGCTGCCATCGAGGAAGTGAACAGAGGAGGATATACGATCCTGGCAACTTCTCTCAAGAAACGTGAAAACTTTTTCAAAAGAAAGAACGGACATGTGATAAACAAGAGGACAAGCTTCCTTGTTCCGAACAGTGGGAAAGGCTTTCCTAAGCAAATTGTTGCAGCAATAATGGGGGCTATCGTTACGGGAACCATATTAGGGATATTAGTCTTAACGGTATTCTCTTCCGATATCACGGAAGCTGGAGATAAAGTGACCGAAACATCAGCAGTTGCTACAGAAAAAATAGCTGATTCTAGTAAATCTGTAACGATTAGACCGATCAAATTAGATTTTTCCGCACTGCAAGCGGGGGTCTTCTCTTCAAAGGATCGAGCTGAAAGTGTTGTAAAATCCATAGAAGAGAAAGGATTCTCAGCAGTTGTTTTTAAATCTGAAGAGAAGTATTCTGTTATCGTTGGCATTGGAAATGAGAAGCATCAATTAGATAAATTTAATGAAGCTTATCAAAAAGAAATGGATAAGCCACTCTTTAAATCGCTCTCTTTTTCATTCGATCAATTAAAAACACCAACAAAGCTAGATGAAACCTATTTTACGAATGGTCAGATTCTACTTCAAAATACACTCACCCTTTCTCAGATGCCAGAAGCAAGTGGGTCTGGTCTTGATCGGACACTTAGTGATTTTAATAAGTGGAAAGAGTATGGAAAAGGGCAAAAAGGCAAGTGGAGTGAAAGTACAACGAAAGCAGCATCAGATTTTGAAAAGCAGCTTGAAGGTGCTTTTCTGGCGTTAAAGGATTCAAAAAAGGGAGAACTGAACTGGGCTTTTCAGCAAAAAGTAATGGATAGCCTGCAGTCATACACGAAGCTACTTGAAACATTAAAATAAAAGGGCTGTTTCCATAAACTTTGTTGCTTTTGGGAGGAGTTAATTTCCTTTCCAGTTGTTCGTTTTCCGTGGGGCAGGCGGTGGGCCACATCCGTACGTTTCACTCTTAAGTGTCTCACCTGTCAAAGGAGACACGGCTTTGAAAGCAACAATATTTAAAAATAGAAGAAAAGAAACTAAAAAAATTAGGTATGCCTCAATTCTTGAGTCATACCTTTTTTAGTGTCTGACAAGTTTGGGTGTGATCGTGTAAAACGTAATGTGTTGATTGATAGCTTTTAAGAATTTTGTCGGAATTCGTCAATGAATTTAATCATTTGCCCACATAAAATCCGGTAAAGAACCGAAAAACTAATAGAAGTATGTTTTTCGGCGTAATTTGTCTAATTTTAACAAGTTTGCTATTGTAAATCTGTACGTAACTATACACCAAAGAATTAGATGAAAGGTGATTACATGAAACGCCTCATATTAGCCTCTGCTTCACCTCGAAGATATGAACTTCTGTCATTAACGCTTCTTCCATTTGAAACGTATCCAAGTACACTTGAAGAAAAAATGGATCTTTCCCTTACTCCAAGTCGATTGGTTGAATCACTGGCTGAACAGAAAGCTGCTGACATTTTTACTCAAAAACCAGATTGTGTGGTCTTAGGTGCAGATACAATTGTATCTTATCAGAATAATCGTCTTGGCAAACCGAAGGATCGGATTGAAGCTGCCGAAATGTTAAGGATGCTCTCAGGTCAAACACATGATGTTTACACGGGAGTCTGTTTAATAGATCAAACAAAAAAAGTGATTTTCTCTGTTAAGACAAGTGTTACTTTCTACACTTTAGATGAAAATACGATTGATTGGTATTTAAACACCGGTGAACCATTTGATAAAGCTGGCAGTTATGGAATCCAAGGGTCTGGATCGCTATTAGTTGAAAAAATCGATGGTGATTACTTCAATGTTGTAGGTTTACCGATTTCTAAGGTGGTTCGATCACTAAAAGATTTCGGATTTTCATTCACCGAGTCAGTCACGAAGACTGAATAATAGGGGGGACGTAAGTGGTCACAAAGCCGCTTATGATAAAAGATTACCCATTACAGGAGAGGCCGCGAGAAAGACTTTTAAATGATGGTCCTGAAGCGCTCTCCAACTATGAATTGTTAGCTATTCTTTTAAGAACGGGTACGAAGCAAATGTCGGCTATCCAGCTTGCCCATCATATCATTCAGCAATTTGAAGGATTAAGGCAGCTAAAAGAAGCAACAATTGGTGAATTGAAAGAGATCAACGGTATAGGATCTGCAAAAGCAGTGGAACTGATGGCTGCTATCGAGCTTGGAAAACGTATCAGCCGTCTTCAGTTTGAAGAAAGGTACACGATACGTTCACCTGAAGATGGAGCTCGATATCTAATGGATGAACTGCGTTTTTTACAGCAAGAACACTTCGTTTGTTTGTATTTAAACACTAAAAATCAAGTGCTTTATAAAAAAACAGTATTTATAGGAAGTCTGAATACCTCTATTGTACATCCACGAGAAGTATTTAAAGAAGGCTTTAAACGCTCTAGTGCTTCAATCATCTGCTTTCATAATCATCCGAGCGGTGATCCTGCTCCTAGCAGGGAAGATATTGAAGTAACAAAAAGATTAGTAGAGTGCGGAAAGATGTTGGGAATTGAAGTGTTAGATCACATCATAATCGGTGATCAAAGATACGTAAGTTTAAAAGAAAAAGGATATGTTTAACATTGTCTTTTGTTTCTTTTTTAGCGTATAATCAAACTTATGAGTTTTG
Source organism: Fictibacillus sp. 18YEL24 (assembly GCF_015903855.1). Classification (GTDB taxonomy): domain Bacteria; phylum Bacillota; class Bacilli; order Bacillales; family Fictibacillaceae; genus Fictibacillus; species Fictibacillus phosphorivorans_C. The sequence goes on along the minus strand of NZ_JACZDT010000005.1, from coordinate 33,502 downwards.
CTTGATGAAAGGAGTCTACATAAATGTTTGGTGGATTTTCAAGAGATTTAGGAATTGATTTAGGAACTGCAAACACACTTGTTTACGTGAAGGGCAAGGGTGTTGTTGTGCGTGAACCTTCCGTTGTTGCTTTGCGTACTGACACAGGTTCAATTGAAGCAGTAGGTAATGCTGCTAAGAATATGATTGGACGTACTCCTGGTAATATCGTTGCCGTACGACCAATGAAAGATGGAGTTATTGCTGATTTTGAAACAACAGCTACAATGATGAAATATTTTATTCAGCAAGCCCAAAAAAACCGCTCTGTTTTCGCACGTAAACCTTATGTGATGGTCTGCGTACCATCAGGAATTACTGCAGTTGAAAAACGAGCTGTAGAAGATGCGACTAAACAAGCCGGGGCTCGTGAAGCTTATACGATTGAAGAACCTTTTGCTGCAGCAATTGGTGCAGATCTTCCTGTATGGGAGCCAACAGGAAGCATGGTCGTTGATATCGGTGGAGGTACGACTGAAGTTGCAATTATTTCACTAGGTGGAATTGTTACAAGCCAGTCAATCCGAATTGCTGGTGATGAAATGGATGACGCAATCATCGCATATATTAAGAAGACTTATAATCTTATGATTGGTGAAAGAACAGCTGAAACACTTAAACTAGAAGTCGGTTCAGCTGGTGCGCCTGATGGTATCGAGGATATGGACATCCGCGGTAGAGATTTGTTGACAGGTCTTCCAAAAACGATTACGATTACGGCGGAAGAAGTTTCCAGTGCGTTGCGTGATACTGTTAATAGCATCATGGATGCTGTTAAAGTAACTCTTGAGAAAACACCACCTGAACTTGCTGCTGACATTATGGATCGTGGTATTGTTCTAACTGGTGGAGGTGCTTTATTAAGAAACTTGGATAAAGTAATCAGTGAAGAGACGAAGATGCCTGTTATCGTGGCTGAGAACGCGTTGGATTGTGTAGCAGTTGGGACTGGCCGTGCGCTTGAAAACCTGCACCTTTTTAAATCCAAGGCTGGTATAACTTCTAGATCTAAATCCAAGTAAGTAGGTGTATTTTCATGCCACATTTTTTTTCGAATAAACGCCTTATCATTCTATTAGTCAGTATTATTATTCTAGTAGCTCTGATTGGTTTTTCGATGAAAAAAAGGGAAAGCCTAACCTTACCTGAACAGTTTTTAAAAGATTCTGCAGGACTAACACAAACGATTTTCTATAAACCCGCTAATACACTAGCGGGTTTCTTTGAGAATTTAGCTGAAATGAAGCAGCTCTACAAAGAGAATCAAATGTTAAAAGCTAGGTTAGATGAGTACGCAAAACTTTATGTACAGTATGAGGAAGCTAAAAAAACAAACGAAACACTTAAAGCACAATTAGACAAAGAAGAAGATCTCACCGATTTTAAAGTGAGAGAAGCGACTGTGATCGGCCGTTCCCCTGACCAATGGAATCAATTTATTTACATTAATAAAGGGGAAAAAGATGGTATTAAACCAAAGATGGCAGTCATTTCACCGCAAGGATTTATTGGAAAAGTTACAAATGTGTCCTTGTTCCAATCAACGGTTCAGTTGATCAGTGATAATGATCGTACGAATCGTTTCTCTGCCATCGTTCAAGGTGAGAAGAATATCTTTGGAACGATCGAAGGTTATGATGCAAAAAAACAGGCGTTAGTGTTTAAAAAGATACCTGTAGATGCAAAGATCAAGAAAGGCCAAAAGGTCATTACTTCTGGTCTTGGGGATGTCTTTCCGCCCAACCTGCTCATCGGAGAAGTTATTGATATTGAACCAGATGAAGTTGGCCTAACGCAAACGGCTTATTTAAAGCCTTCAGCAGATCTTTATGATATTGATCATGTGATGGTGCTTGAACGTGAAATGCCTGCAGTGGATGAAAGTTTAAGAGAAAAGGAGGAAGAATGATGAAAAAAGTCTTTCTTCCTTTTCTTATCTATTTAGCTTTTATAAGTGAAAGCTCTTTAGTACAAGCTTTCTTGCCTCAGGATAATAGTATGGATTGGCAGCTGGTTCCTCGTTTTTCAATGGTATTAATCTTGTTTGTTGCCATATATGTAAACACGACATACGGACTTTTGTATGGTCTTGCTTTCGGTCTGCTAACTGACCTTTTGTATACAGACATCATTGGTGTGTATTTGTTTTCAATGGCTGCTACAGCATACATTACATCAATTTTTTCAAGATATTTATTTGGGAACTTGATCGTGACTTTGCTTCTGTCCGTAGTAGGGGTTTCCATTTTAGAGTTTTTTGTATACGGTTTGAACAGTCTTATAGGGATTAGTACTCAGATGTTAGATGTATTCCTGTATAAAAGATTGTTGCCTACCCTCATCTTAAACGGTTTCTTTGCGATACTCATTTATTATCCGTTTGTAAAGCAGTTGAACCAAATAAAGGATACTCTAAAAGAAAACTAACTTCTGCAAAGAGGAATTTAGACCTAGCTGTCGAATGTTAGTACGTTGAGGTGAACAATGGCAATGGTACAAAAACTCCAGCACAACGTTACAATTAAAGGAACAAAAGACGGCCTCGTTTTATTGTTGGATGATAAGTGTTCCTTCGATCTATTAGTCGAGGAGCTTAATGATAAATTAACCGCCGGAAGCAGCCAGATGTTAAACGGCCCTGTCATATCCGTTAAAGTAAAAGCAGGGAATCGTTATTTGACAGCTGAACAAAAAGAGAAATTAATAGAAGTTCTTAAACAAAAAGAAAATCTTAACTTAGATCATATTGAATCAGAGGTTATCACGAAAGCTGAAGCCGAAGAGATGAGAAAAGATGCTCAAGTTGTAACTGTTTCAAAAGTCGTCAGATCAGGTCAGGTGCTTGATATTCAAGGAGACCTGCTTCTGATTGGCGACGTTAATCCGGGAGCAACAGTTATGGCAACAGGAAACATTTATATTCTTGGTTCGCTAAAAGGGATCGCTCACTGCGGCACGAAAGGCAACGAAGAAGCGATCATTGCAGCATCCGTAATGAAACCTTCTCAACTCAGGATTGCTCACCATATTAATAGAGCGCCAGACTCTTATCCCGAACTAGGAAATGAGATGGAGTTTGCTTACATATCCAATGAAGAAAAACAGATTCGTATTGATCGAATCAGTGCTGTTCATCGACTAAGACCGAAACTGAACAGTTTGCTATAGAAAGGGGAATGAAGCATGGGAGAAGCGATAGTCATAACGTCTGGGAAAGGTGGAGTCGGTAAAACGACGACTTCTGCCAATTTAGGTACTGCTCTAGCTCTTTCTGGAAAAAAAGTTTGTCTTGTAGATACAGATATCGGGTTGAGAAACTTGGATGTATTGATGGGACTTGAGAATCGCATCATCTATGATCTTGTTGATGTTGCAGAAGAACGCTGCAAGCTTAAACAAGCATTAATAAAAGATAAGCGCTTTGAGTGTTTGTACCTGCTCCCAGCAGCTCAAACAAAAGATAAATCTTCCATTACCCCTGAACAAGTTAAAAAGATCGTTCAGGAATTAAAGCAAGATTATGATTATGTGATTATTGACTGTCCTGCAGGTATTGAACAAGGTTTCAAGAATGCCATTGCAGGTGCAGATAAATCAATTGTTGTAACGAACCCTGAAACTGCTTCTATGCGTGATGCTGACCGCATTATCGGGCTATTAGAGCAAGAGGATATGGAACCGCCTAAACTTATTGTGAATCGTCTTCGTAATCATCTTGCCAAGAACGGTGATATGTTAGATGTTGATGAGATCGTCTCGGTACTTTCCATCGAACTCCTTGGAGTCGTGATTGACGATGAGAACGTGATCAAAGCTGCGAACAAAGGTGAACCCGTTGCGTTACAGCCTGACTCGAAGGCTTCAATCGCGTACCGCAATATCGCTAGAAGAATTTTAGGTGAGTCTGTTCCACTTCTATCTTTAGAAGAAGACAAAGGTTTCTTTGGAAAGATCAAAACATTATTAGGTATGAAATAAGCATCGGCTTCGCGCTGATGCTTTTTTTCTTGGCTTTATTGCTCTGTAGATTTTGAAAGCTGTTGATTTCCATTTCAGGATGCTCGCTTTCCGCGGGGCGATCGGTGAGCCACTTGCCGCTTTGCGCCTCTAAGTGTCTCACCTGACCGCTCGTCCCGCAGGAGTCTCGCACCTTACACTCCAATCACCTTGTCAAAGATGTTTTTTTAAAAACTTTTTAACACATGCTTTGTTGTTTCTAAATGCTGATTTACTTTTCAGGATGCTTGTTTTTAAACCTTGAGCCATCTCGGATTTAGGTGTGGAAAAGCATCTGTGCTCCCAAACCCACAAGAGAGAGCTTTCTTTTCGCATACCCTATGAGAAGCTAGAAAAGTGGTGTTGCACTATATATCGTCCATTCAAGTTGACTCAAGAAGTTTTGTTTTTTTTGCTACATTTGCAAGTTGATTGGAGCGGAAGGTTGCCGACTCCTATGGGACGAGCGGTCAGGTGGAGACTCCTAAGGGCGCGAAGCGGCAGGAGGCTCACCGGTCGCCCCATGGAAAGCGCGCAACCTGGAGCGGAAATCAACTTACTCTCAATAACGATTTATCTGAAGCAGTAATCTTCTAGACCATTTACTCATATCTCCAACGGACAAGTCATAGGATGTACATATATGAGAAAAATGGAGGAACGGTTATGAAAAATAGAGCAGATGAAATCCGGAAGAAGTACGGTAATATTTCTAAGAACGGCAGTTCAAAAGAAAGTAGTAGCTCGGTTATCCCATCCAGGGACGTACCGGAAAAATCTCATCCTCTATTCAACCGTCATGCTATGTTAATGCAGATCATGTTTTCTATTATCTTATTCTTAATTGTAGGAATCGCTTTTAAGAATAATAATGATCATACCGTACAAGCACAAAAGTTTATCAAGCACGTCTATCAAGATGAGTTTCAGTTTGCGGCAGCAAAAGATTGGTATGAAGATAAGTTCGGAAAACCATTAGCTTTATTTCCAAAAGATAAGCTACAGAAAGAAAAGAAAACGGAAGAAGTCAGTGAAGTATTTGCTGTTCCCGCAGATGGAAAGGTGTATGAGACGTTCAGTACGAACGGCAAAGGAATCGTGATAGAAACGGGCAAAGAAGAAGCTGTTGAAACATCGAAAAGTGGTTACATTGTTTATGCTGGAAAAAAAGAAGACTTGGGTTATACCGTAATCATTCAACACTCGGATGAACAAGAATCGTGGTATGGAGAACTTAAAGAGATTGATAAATCCATAAAGCTATACAATTATGTAGAAAGCGGTACACGATTGGGTAAAGTATCCGGAAGTAAAGATGGGAAGTCGGGTAAATTTTACTTTGCGATTAAAAAAGACAAGAGTTTTATAGATCCTAGCAAGGTGATTGATATTGATTAAAATAATAGTGGAATTCATACGAAAAATAAAGATTAATCCTGCCTTTTGGGTTGTCATTTTCGGTGCAGTCTATACGGGGCATTTTAGGGAGATTATCGTATGGTTTTTCGTCGTTCTTATTCATGAGATGGGTCATTTTGCTGGTGCCCGTCTTTTTAATTGGAGAGTTTCAAGAATAGATCTACTTCCTTTCGGCGGCGCTGCCGTAGTTGAAGAACATGGAACACGCCCGATTCACGAAGAAGTTTGGGTAGCGGTTCTTGGCCCGTTACAGCATATTTGGCTTACGGGAGTCGCCTATATCTTAAGTCAAGCTAACCTTATCTCTCCTGATGATTTTTATTGGTTTTTTCTTTTAAACCTAACCCTATTTTTATTTAACCTTCTTCCAATTTGGCCACTCGATGGTGGAAAGATAATATTTGCACTTGTATCGAAATGGCTCCCATACAAAGATGCACAACAGAAATTTTTAATAGGTTCTGGTGCTTTGTTGGTAATCGGCAGCGCATGGCAGCTTTCTTTACAACCTTCACATTTGAACCTTTGGGTAATCTGTCTTTTCTTAGGCTTAGCTCATATTTTGGAATGGCGCAGCAGACATTATGTATTTATGCGGTTCTTGTTGAACAGAATGCAGCAATCAAACATAAAAGGTACCCGTACGATTATCGTACCTCCAACATGGTCGCTTTCAAAAGTTACTCATCACTTGGTAAAAGGAGTTACGCATTCTATCGTCATTAAAAATTTTAATCTTACAACGATCAATGAAAAGCAACTTTTAGAAGCTTATTTTCATAATCATTCTCCTGAGTGTGCAATCGGAAAAGTTTTTCGTTAGAATAGGATACAGAGCGAAAAACAGGGAGACGTGAATGGAACAATGCAGCGTGTATTAATCAATGCAGTAGGAATGGAGAAACGTACAGCGTTAATAGAGAATGAAAAACTTATAGAATGTGCAGTGCATAGACCGACTAAAAGTCCATTAACAGGAAACATCTATAAAGGAAAAGTTCAAAAGGTATTGCCTGGCATGCAAGCAGTGTTTGTAGATATAGGAACTAGCAAGAACGGCTTTCTTCATAAAGACGATTTGCCAATTTATCAACAGCTTTCTGGCGAGGAACAAAAGAAAGTATCCATCTCAAGCCTTATAAAAGAAGGGGAATCGATACTTGTTCAAGTCGTTAAAGAAGAGACTGGAGATAAAGGTGCCAAATTAACAGCTCTTATCTCGTTTACAGGCCATCTGCTCGTCTATTTTCCATTCACTCCTCACGTTGGAATTTCAAAAAAGATAAAAGAATCTCAGCGCGCGATGCTGCAAGACTGGGGAAATTCTGTTACAAGTGATCAAGAAGGCTTAATCATTCGCACAGGTTGCGAAGATTTTCCTGAGCGAGAAATGAATCAAGAGCTTAAACGTCTTAGAAGACAATTGAATGAAGTACAAAAATACTCAGATGGTAAAAAAGCACCTGCTCTAATCGTACAACCTCATTTTTTTTATCCGCTTTTAGAGAGGTGGCTTAATCATCACGTAGAAGAAATTATAGTAGATGATTATGAAACGTATCAGCATGTCAAAGAATATGCAGCTTCCTATCAAAAACCATATTCTGTTAAGCTGTATAATGAAAAAGAGCCACTTTTCCGTAAATTTGGAATCGACACAGACATTGAAAAAACACTTTCGCCGCTAGTATGGTTAAAGAATGGGTCTTCACTTTATTTTAATGTGACGGAAGCACTGACGGCGATTGATGTAAATACCGGTAAGTTCACCGGAAAAAAAGATCGGTCTAAGACTGTTGTTGAGGCAAATAAGATAGCTGCAAAAGAAATAATGAAACAGCTTCGATTACGTAATATTGCAGGCATGATCGTAATTGATTTTATTACGATGCAATCAAATGAAGACAAAGAACAAATCAACAAGGTTATGCGAGACGCATTAAAGAATGATTCTACTACCATGATTTTGCATGGTTTTACGAAAATGGGCTTGTTTGAGATGACTAGAAAAAAAGAAAGACCTTCATTACTTGAGACTCTTGCTACTAGGTTCGATCGCCATATGATGGATGGGTATATCCTGCGCCCAGAAACGTTTTATTATGAGATGGATCGTATAATGAAAGAATACACATACGAAGATGATGAGGCTTTATGGATGGAAGTGCCTCAACACTTTTCTGAATGGTTGAAGAAGAATCCTGACAAGCTGAAACAATTAGAGAAACAGCATGACATTAAAGTGATCGTAACTATCGGTTCATCAAACCGAGAAATGGCAGTCAGACAATCAGGAAAAATAGATGAAATAAGAAGCAGGATGTTGAAAGATTCACATTGACATGAGGGTGCCAAACATGGTATCCTTTTTTCGTTAGTGTTTGGAGCACCCGCTCCAACCGCACAGACCAGGTTTTAAGTATTTTATATACACCTGGGATGGCGAGTCTGAGTATAAGAGGAGGTGCACGTTGATGTACGCAATTATTCAAACTGGTGGTAAGCAAGTTCGAGTTGAAGAAGGTCAAGCGATCTATGTTGAAAAACTAGATGTTGAAGCTGGAGCGTCAGTAACATTCGAGGATGTATTGATGGTAGGTGGAGATAGCTTGAAAGTAGGAGCTCCTTTAGTTGAAGGTGCTACAGTTACGGCAACAGTTGAAAAACATGGCCGTGGCGAAAAAGTGGTTGTCTACAAGTTTAAGGCGAAGAAGAACTACCGTCGTAAGCAAGGACACCGTCAACCATACACAAAAGTTGTGATTGAAAAAATTAACGGGTAATTCTCATGATTCTAGTTTCTATATACAGGAACAAAGATCAAGACATACTTTCGTTTACGATGGAAGGACATGCTGACTATGCTCCACATGGCCAAGACTTGGTTTGTGCAGCAGCTACAGCGGTGTCGTTCGGTACGATCAATGCGATAGAAAAGCTTTGCGGCTATGAGCCAGAAGTGACTACTCATGAAGATGGTGGTTTTCTAACGTTAACCGTACCGGGTAATCTCAATGATTCTATACATCAGAAAACACAGTGGCTTTTGGAAGGCATGGTTGTATCCCTTGCTTCAATTGAAGAAGGATACAGCGAGTATATAAAATTGACTGAACATGAAGGAGGTGCAACGAATGCTTAAATTAAACCTTCAATACTTTGCCTCTAAAAAAGGGGTAGGTAGCACAAAGAATGGTCGTGACTCACAGTCTAAGCGTCTAGGCGCTAAGCGTGCTGATGGACAATTCGTTTCTGGTGGTTCAATTCTTTACCGTCAACGTGGTACTAAGATCTATCCTGGTACAAACGTAGGTAAAGGCGGAGATGACACACTATTTGCTAAGGTAGACGGAGTTGTACGTTTCGAACGTTATGGCCGTGACCGCAAAAAGGTAAGTGTTTACCCAATCGCGCAAGAAGCGTAAGAGGGAGATGAAAACTCTAACCAGATTGGTTAGAGTTTTTTCTTTGCTTTGTGAGAGTATTAAGTACTGCGCTAAATTTGTTGGTGTAAGGTATAGCCCTATTAAAAGGAAAGGCTAGGAGTGCGATGATGTCAAACAAATGGACAACTGTCGATCTTTTGCGCCACGCCAGGCATGACTGGCTAAACCAGCTACAGCTTATTAAAGCAAACCTATCACTTGGCCGCACTGAGCGGGCAAAAGAGATTATGAATGAAGTAATTGAACTATCACGGGAAGAATCAAGAATCTCTAACCTGAAAACCCCGAATTTATCGGAGTACTTATTAACATATAATTGGTTGAAGCATCCGGTGAAATTGTATGGAAAAGTAAATGGTGAAAGCGGGGATTTCAGCTTATTTGAAGAGGAATTGTTACATACGACGAAAGAAGTATGTGATGTGTTGAATAATTCCATTTCGGGTTATGATGAATACTCACTTACTGTTACATTTGATCCTGCAGCTCTTCGAGTTTGTTATACCTTTCAAGGGATGCTAACAGATGAGAAGGATACGTATGAAGTATTGAGAAATATTTTTTCAACACATAAAAGCATGTTACTCATCGAAAGCTATAATCAGGAAAATAAGTGTTATTTTGATATTCAGTTAACTTCCTAATGGAAGGAGGAGAATGAAATGTTTGTCGATCAGGTCAAGATTTATTTAAAAGCAGGCGACGGCGGAAACGGAATGGTTGCATTTCGCCGTGAAAAATACGTTCCAGACGGTGGTCCTGCTGGTGGTGATGGAGGAAAAGGAGCAAACGTAATCTTTGAAGTTGAAGAAGGCTTACGAACGCTTATGGACTTTCGTTACAACCGTCATTTTAAAGCCCCTCGAGGTGAACATGGTATGTCTAAGGGCATGCATGGGAAAAAAGCGAACGATATGATTGTTAAAGTTCCTCCTGGTACTGTCGTTACAGATGCTAATACAGGAGAAACGATTGCTGACCTTGTGCATCATCAGCAGCAAGCGATCATCGCTAAAGGCGGTCGAGGCGGCCGTGGAAACACTCGTTTTGCCACTCCTGCAAATCCGGCTCCGGAAATTGCTGAGAACGGTGAACCAGGTGAAGAACGAGAAGTAACGTTAGAATTGAAAGTCTTAGCTGACGTAGGATTAGTCGGATTTCCGAGTGTAGGGAAATCAACCTTCTTATCGATTGTTTCAGCAGCTAAGCCGAAAATTGCTGAGTACCATTTTACAACGATCACTCCTAACTTAGGTGTTGTTGCGGTTGAAGATGGAAGAAGCTTTGTAATGGCTGATCTTCCAGGTTTGATCGAAGGTGCTCACGAAGGTATCGGACTCGGTCATCAATTCTTAAGACATATCGAAAGAACACGTGTTATTCTACATGTTATCGACATGTCTGGAATGGAAGGACGAGATCCTTATGATGATTTCGTGAAAATTAACGATGAACTTAATCAGTACAACATGCGATTAATGGAACGTCCTCAAATTGTACTTGCTAACAAAATGGACATTCCAGGTGCTGAAGAAAACCTTGAAATTTTCAAAGAAAAAGTGGGAGAAGACGTAAAAGTATTCCCGATTTCTGCGATTTCTCGTCAAGGTATCAGAGAAGTGCTTTTCACTACAGCAGATACTCTTGAAGTAACACCTGAGTTCCCGCTTATTCATGATGATGGTGGAGAACAGCAAAGGGTTCTATATAAGCACGAAAAAGAAGATGCTGGCTTCTACATTACTCGTGACCCTGCAGGTATTTTTGTTATCAATGGTCCGAAGATTGAAAAGCTGTTCAAGATGACAGACTTTTCTCGAGAAGAAGCAACAAAGCGTTTTGCAAGACAAATGCGTACTCTTGGTGTAGACCAAGCTTTACGTGATCGTGGAGCAGAGCATGGCGATGTTGTTCGAATCCTAAAATATGAGTTCGAATTTATCGATTAAAAGAAGGCAGCCTATTCTGTAGGCTGTCTTTGTTTTATACAAATGTCCGTGTGAGATAGACATAGGAAGCCAATCCTATTATAATAAAGGTAAGAAAGTCACCGGAGGAAAGCCAAATGAAAAATGACCAGCAGTATTATATGGTAAGAGAAGATGTATTGTCCGAATCTATGCAAAAAGCATTGGAAGCAAAGTCTCTCTTAGATCGAGGAAAAGTTAAAACAGTCGCAGAGGCCGCAGAAAAAGTTGGCTTGAGCCGAAGTGCATTTTATAAATACCGTGATGGAATCTTTCCGTTTCATACGATGGTAAAAGAAAAAATTATTACACTTTCCATTCACTTAGAAGACAGATCTGGTGCCCTGTCGAGCCTGTTAACAGTCGTTGCTTCCCAAGGATGCAACGTATTAACGATCAATCAGACGATTCCATTGCAGGGACGTGCACATATTACATTGACGATCGAAACAAACATGCTTCAAGGAGATATGAAGGACTTGTTAAGCACATTAAACCGTATGGAAACGGTTGAACGAGTTGAAGTAGTAGGAACGGGCGCATAGAAAAATCCCTGGCTGATACAGCTAGGGATTTCTTTTTAGCTTATAATAAAAAACCTTTTTCCTTTAAGGCACCACAAACTTTATCGAGTTTCTCTTCAGAGTCTGATGAGAGAGTGTGCATGTGAATGCCTTCTGTTAATTCACTTAAAAGACTGGCATTCGTTTCTCTTAGGCGTTTAATCAAATCTTCAACATCCTTTCGTGTTGAGAGTTTGAGTGAAGCTTTTATATCTCCATAAACAGGGTGTTCAACGGTCACATCTTCGACTGTAACTCCGTAATCCACGATTGTTATGAGTTCGTTTGTTGTTTCTTCTGGTGGATGATTGGCAGCAATCACGCGCGAGTATTTCTTGTTTGAGTCGTTCTTCAAGTAAATATAGCCTTGAGCTGTTGCCATGATCGGCTCACCGCTTGCTTTTAAAAGTGACATGTCTTGTACGATAACTTGTCTGCTCACATTCGTTCTAGTGGCGAGAATAGAACCACTAAGCGGCTTGTCAGCTTTCATCAGCCATTCTATGAGCTGCGAACGTCTATCATCACCTTTTAATTTCTCGTTACTCATCTTGTTATTACCTCACTAACCGATCTGAATGTATTTGTTATTTCGATAAGTACTTTGCCAAGTAAAGTAATTTCTTCAGAAGTTGTTTGATGACTAGTCGATATTCGGACTAATTCATGAGCTTCACTCTCAGTTCTTCCAAGTGCAAGTAAGGTTTTAGAAGGTGCCTGCTGTCCGTTCTTACATGCTGATCCTGTTGAAACAGCGATTTTTAATCGGTTAAGTTCTTGCATCATGATCTGACCTTCCATCCCTTTTACCCGGATTGGAATGATGAAAGGAGAGCTGTCATCAAAGCCTTCAAAGGCTATGTTCTTATTTGTAAGTATAGACGATATGAGTTGTTTTCGCATGTCAACAGCATGCTGATAGTGTTCATGCTGTAGTTGAAATGCCTCTTCTGCTGCTGTTACAAAAGCTGTTACTGATGGGAGATCAACGGTACCTGCTCGGAATCCCCGTTCATGCGTGACTTCAGCTAGAAGAGGAGCTATGTGAACAGATGGTGAAATGTATACTGCACCGGTTCCTTTTGGTCCGTTTATCTTGTGTGCAGACATTGTAAAAGCATCAATACTCATAGATTGAAAATAACTTTTATTCCATTTTCCGAATGATTGAACACAATCACTATGAAACAGAACACCACGATCCTTTAAAAGTGCACCGATCTCTCTAATATTCTGAACGATTCCCGTTTCACTGTTCACATGCTGAATGGTGACTAGAACGGTATCTGGTCGAATAGAAGACAGCAACGTATCAATTGAGATCTTTCCATTCTTTTGTACGGGAATTCTAGTTATCTCATACCCGCTCTTCTCTAAGAATTTTAGAACATAATCAACAGAAGGGTGTTCGATACTTGATGAGATAATGTGTTTTCCTTTATAGTTTGCTCCATGTGCTAAAGAAGTAATAGCCAGAAAATTACCATCAGATCCTCCGCCAGTAAAATAGATCCCCTCACTTTCTTTACCTAACAAGTCAGCTAAAGAACACCGAGCATGTTCCAATAAATCGCGAGCTGCTAGCCCACCCTCGTGAAGACTCTCTGTATTTTGGAAATAAGTTTGAGAAGTTTGTACGAAAGCGTTAAGCGCTGAATCAGACAATGGTGTAGTTGCTGCATAATCAAGATATATCAAGGTTTCCACCTCAGTTTTAATAAAATAGTTGTATCTAGTTTAAATCTATGTAAATATAGGTGTCAAGACACGTGTAAAGTTGAGGTGTTTTGTGTTTATGAAACATATGGAAGCAGATGTTTTAATTATCGGCGGAGGAATCGCTGGATTGATGGCTGCTGAATATTTAAGTTCGCATAAGAATGTGATAGTTATCACAAAGTTTTCTGCAGAGAAATCAAATTCTTTTTTAGCTCAAGGGGGAATATCTGCAGCTATAGATAAAGAGGACTCTTGGGCGGAGCATTTTTTAGATACTCTCAAGGCAGGGCACCATCATAATGATCAAGAGGCGGTCAAACAACTTGTGAAAGAAGGAGAAAGTGTCGTTCGTACACTTACTGAATGGGGAGTAAGCTTTGACAGACATGAGAACGGTTCTTTTATGTTGGGTAAAGAAGGCGGACACCATCGAAGCCGTATTGTTCATGCTGGAGGAGATCAAACAGGTAAAAAAGTGATTGAAGCTTTAATTCGACGAGTAAGAAAAAAGGTTAAGATGGTCAGCCATCAATATGCAGTTGATTTGATCATACAAGATCAAAAGTGTGTCGGTGTATATTGTAAGGATGACGAAAATCAAACCACGATTTTTCAAGCTAAAAATACAATATTGGCTGGTGGAGGCTATGCGGGAATCTATGGAACGACCTCAAATGCATATGGATCGGATGGGAGCGTTCTATGCATGGCTTATCGAGCCGGCGTAGAACTTTCGGACTTGGAGTTTGTCCAATTCCATCCAACCCTTTTATCAGGAAGAGTACCTGCAGGATTGATCACCGAAGCTGTTCGTGGTCAGGGTGGAATATTGGTCAATTCGAGTGGTGTTCCTTTTATGAAGGATGTTCATCCGTTAAAAGACCTTGCACCGCGAGATATCGTATCTAAGAGACTTTTTCAAGAGATTCATGTTCACGGTGAGAAAGTTTTCCTGGATATTTCTTTGATTAAGGAATTTAAAAGTAAATTCCCTGGAGTGACGATGCTTTGCAAGAATGCTGGTATCGATTTGAATAAAGGGCTGATACCTGTATCACCTGGTGCGCATTTTACGATGGGTGGAATCGTTACAGATCAAACCGGAAAGACCTCATTGCGAGGGCTGTATGCGATAGGAGAGTGCGCGAATACGGGTGTACATGGTGCAAATCGGTTAGCGAGTAATTCTCTGCTTGAAGGAGCAGTTTTTGCAAAAGAAGCAGCAAAAAGTATTCTTTCATCAGAGGTATCGGATACGCGTCCTGCAATTATAAAAAGAAAGATTTCGAACGACGAGAAATCCATTAAGCGCCGAAATCTTCTGCAAGAAGAAGAGATTCAACGTCTTATGGATAAATATGCGGGCATCGTGAGAAGTGAAAAAGAATTGATAAATGCTGCAGAAATCCTAGACCTCGGATCGTGGAGAACAGAACTGCTCAAAGAACCCCTTTCTGTGATCAAGAGGTTCAATATGCAGACCATCGCATGGTTGACAGTAACAAGTTGCCTGAAGAGAGAAGAAAGCAGAGGAAGTCATTATCGCAATGATTTTCCATCTCAGAACAATGAATGGAACTCAAAAAATATAATAAGGAGTTTGTGGCATGATGAATCCATTATTGCTGAAAAAACAGCTGCAGGAATTTTTAATTGAAGATATTGGATCAGGAGACTTGTCAGCGTCTCTTTTTGAAGATCACACAGAAGTCACCGCAACGATTATGGCGAAAGAAAATGGAGTAATGGCTGGTGGACAAATTTTATCTATTGGATATGAATTGATTGATAGCGGCATACAAACGAGTATCTTTATCAACGAAGGAGAGAAGTTTGCTGCAGGTACAGTATTAGCTGAGATCACGGGGAGAAGACAGAGTGTTCTATCTGGTGAAAGAGTCATACTCAACCTTTTGCAACGTCTGTCAGGTATAGCGTCGATCACAGCTGAAGCAGTCTCTTGGTGTGAAGGTGATACTCGTATTTGTGATACCAGAAAGACGACACCAGGATTAAGAATGTTTGAAAAGTATGCGGTCCGATGTGGAGGAGGATACAACCACCGGTTTGGACTCTACGATACCGTGATGCTAAAGGATAATCACTTAGCGGGATTTCCTTCTATTCGAGAAGCCGTAGAAACAGCGCGTAAAAAGTGTGGACACACCGTAAAGATAGAAGTAGAAACAGAGACGGAAGAACAAGTGATTGAAGCTGTCTTAGCTGGAGCGGATATTATCATGTTTGATAATTGCAGCCCCCAAGAGATTAAACAAAGACTTACTCATGTACCTTCAAGTATTATAACGGAAGCCTCTGGCGGGATTACACTGGATGAGATTAAGAAGTATAGTGAAACCGGTGTTGATTACATTTCTCTCGGTTACTTAACTCACTCTTATAAAGCACTAGACATTAGCATGAATGTTAAAGGAGTTGTAAAACATGACTTTATTAAAAACGTTTTCTAAAACAAATGTATTACCAGATCGATATAGCACCATGTCAGTTGAAGAAATGGAAGCTAGGGTTCACGAGATTAAAAGCAGTTTAGGAAATCGTTTGTTCCTTCCGGCTCATCATTATCAAAAAGATGAAATCGTTCAATTTGCAGATGTTACAGGGGACTCTCTTCAGCTTGCAAAAATTTCTGCAGAGAATAAAGATGCTGACTTTATCGTATTCTGTGGTGTCCATTTTATGGCTGAAACAGCTGACATGTTGAGCACTGATAATCAAACGGTCATTCTGCCAGATCTGAAAGCAGGCTGCTCGATGGCGGATATGGCGAATATTCATCAGACCGAGAGAGCATGGATTGAACTTCAAAAGCTTTTCGGTGATACGATACTGCCACTTACTTATGTGAACTCAACAGCGGAGATAAAAGCGTTTTGCGGGAAGAATGGAGGGGCTACAGTAACTTCTTCCAACGCTAAAGAGATGGTAAGCTGGGCTTTCGGTCAAAAAGAAAGATTGCTGTTTCTTCCGGATCAGCATTTGGGAAGAAATACTGCATTTGATCTAGGTATAGCACTAGAAGATATGGCGATCTGGGATCCGATCTCAAACCGATTGATCTATGACGGTACGGATATCGAACAAATTAAAGTGATCCTATGGAAAGGACATTGTTCTGTTCATGAAAAGTTTACGGTGGGTCAGATTGCCGACTTTAGAGAAAATCATTCGGAGTTCCAGATTATTGTTCATCCAGAATGTACACATGAGGTTGTAAGAGCTAGTGATCTGAACGGATCTACTCATTTTATTATTGAGACGATCAAACATGCAGAACCAGGAACAAGCTGGGCTGTAGGAACAGAGATGAATCTAGTGAACAGACTGGCTCAACAATTCAATGACAAGAAAATTGTTTCATTAAACCCGAATCTATGCCCATGCCTTACGATGAACCGAATTGATCTGCCACACCTTTTATGGGCGCTTGAAAATATAGTAGACGGAAATGTAGAAAACGTTATTAAAGTAGATGAAGAAACAAAAAAATATGCGATAACAGCATTGAATCGAATGATGTAGTGTTTCTCCCCCTGTCATAACCTTCTTTTATGAGGCATAAATTGATAAAGGAATAATGTCACTTCTAATACGATGTAGCAATATGCCCAAATGTTCATATACTGTAAGGAAATTTGGCAGGAGGGAGTTTTGCAGCGTGAGAATACACATTGTGCAAAAAGGGGACACACTCGACAAGATTGCTGAAAAATATGATGTACCAGTTAATGAATTAAGAAAAGCAAATCCAGGGTTCTCCAAAACAGATGTAATTGAACGGGGGGAAAAGATTAAAATCCCGATCAAGATGCCAGGTATGAAGAAAGAACAGCCTATTGTACCGGTTAAAGAAAAACCGGTTGCACCTGTACAAGAGGCTCCGAAGCCAGCACCAGTTAAGCCAGCACCAAAGAAACCAGCTCCGGTAAAACAAGAAATGAAACCAGCACCAATGAAGCCGGCGCCTTTAAAACCAGCACCAACAAAGATGGAAAAGAAAGATGCTCCGATGAAAAAGGATGCTCCGTCGAAAAAAGATGTTCCTATGAAAAAAGACTCACCAATGAAAAAAGATGTTCCAATGTTAAAAGATCAACCGATGAAAGCACCGATGAAGCAGCCTATGGCACCTATTCATGATAAAGATTTTGCTGGAATGGTGGAGTCCTCAAATCTAGGGCATTATGTTCCGATGGGATACCCAAATCAGCAACCAAACATAGCGAACATGCCGAATGTGGCAAATCAACCAAACATAGCGAACATGCCAAATATGGCAAACCAGCCAAACATGGCAAACCAACCTAATATGCCAAACCAACCAAATGTGGCGAGCAAGCACGGGATATATGCAGGAAAAGATGGCTACGCGCCAAATAAACATCCATTTTTAATGGAAGAATCATCTGGAATGATGCAGAACATGTATGGTTCTATGCCGCCGATGTTTCCTAAACCACAAACCTATTCTCAAATGCCACAGGGTTATGGAATGATGCCGCCACAAGGGTTCAGCGGAATGCCACAACTCTATGGTGGCGGATACCCTCAAGGTGGTCAACAAGGTGGAGGTAGTATGCAGCAGGGAGGTTCTATGCCTTTTGGAGAATACCCTGATTCAGATATGGATCAAATGCCTTCCGGAGAATATACACCTGGCGGTCAACAGATGCAAGATATGCAGATGGGAATGCAACAGCCAGGGTCAATGGGCATGATGCCTATGGGTATGCCACAAGGATTTAGTGGAATGCCACAGATGGGTCAAATGGGAATGGGTATGATGCCTCAAGGAGGCGGAATGCCAGGAATGCCGCAGATGGGTATGATGCCACAAGGCGGGGGAATGCCAGGAATGCCACAGATGGGCATGATGCCGCAAGGCGGTGGAATGCCAGGAATGCCACAGATGGGTATGATGCCACAAGGCGGGGGAATGCCAGGAATGGGTCAGATGGGCATGATGCCGCAAGGTGGTGGAATGCCAGGAATGGGTCAGATGGGTATGATGCCGCAAGGTGCGGGAATGCCAGGAATGCCGCAGATGGGTATGATGCCGCAAGGCGCGGGAATGCCAGGAATGGGCCAGATGGGTATGATGCCTCAGGGCGGTGGAATGCCAGGAATGCCTGGGATGCCTCAACAGATGCAACAAGGTATGCCTAACCCTTATTCACAAGCTCAATCTCGTGAAATAGATGAGAATTTTACGGAAGAAACGGAAGAAGATGAATAGGGACGTAAGGGACGATTTCCAAGGGGATCGTCTTTTTTTAAAAAAGATGAATGAAATGGGTCTTGAAGTGCTTGACTTTGGTTTTTTTCGAGAGAACGTTATCTGGATAAAAACCAAACAAGGAAAATTTGTTTTAAAAGGGTTCAACCGATCCGAAACTTGCAGCAAACAATTAAAGCTCTCTAAACTTTATCATGGGCAAAAGCCGAGGATTATGGGCACTTATACGGCATTTCCGAATCAGAAAAAAACCGTTCAATTCGGAAAATACATTTGGGCAATCATGCCGTTTTATAAAGGAGAAGGTCTTCATTTTGGCAAAAAGGACGATGTAAAAGCTGGAGTTGAGGCAATCAGCCGTTTTCATTCTTTCTCAAAACATATACCGGTACCACTCTATGAACAATTGTCTTCATATTCTTTGTTTAAAAAATGGAGTGACAGATTGAACGCCTTTAAATTTCATGCACGATCTGCAAATTGGAATCATCAGATGCAACCTTTAATTTCTGAAATCATAATGTGGGGAGATTGGAGCTTAAGTCATTTCGATCATGAAGCTGTAAAAACGCTGGAGAAAAAAGCATATAAGAAAAAAGAGATTACACATGGCGATGTTGCTCCACATAATTTTGTGAAGTATAAAGATAGAGACACGTATCTGATTGACTTTGACCTTTTTGCAGCAGTTCCTCAAGCCTTTGATTGGCTGCAGTATGCAAATCGAATCTTACCGTTTTGGCATTGGTCTTACGCTAAAATGGAAGAGGTTGGAAATGAAGATTTCTTAAAATGTTTTACTAAAAAATGGTTTGTTATTTGCTTAGTATTTCCTACAGACCTCTATCGAGAATGGAATAGGGCCCTTAAAACGGGTGACAATGAAATGATTGAAGCTGTAACAAGGTTTACGTTGCGAGATTTTTCTCACAGAAAAAAATTTGTTGAAAAGATAATGAAGAGGATGAGTTAACAGTCATCCTACATTTAACAGATTAATTAGAGCCTTCTTCTGCCAAGCTAATGGTGAAAGGAGGTTTTTCCATTGAACTTATTAGGGAAATCACTTACCGTAACAATCCTAGCAGTAGGTCTTGTAGGCTGTAATGGTGTAAATGAATCACAGGATAAGAATGACAACGATGTTCGACCGATTGGGTACTACTCAAATGAGGGAGATAATCGTGGTGATCTTGACCGCGGTAATGGATTCATAACTGATATGGCTGATCGAGATGTAAATGATCATACTGCAACTTACCATGAAGACTATGATGGTAAACTTGCTGATCGTATTGCGAAAAATGTCAATGACATCCGGGGTGTAGACGATGCTCACGTTATTCTTGAGGATAACAACGTCATTGTAGGAATAGACACGGATAATAAGAAGAGGACGGAACTAACTAACAAAGTTAGAGAGATCACTTCTAAATTGGCACCAAATCGTGATGTGAAAATTGTAGCTGATCGAGATATGGTTAACCGCATTGAGAACGTTGATAACGATCTGCGAGATGGCCGTGCATACACGGAAGTTGAATCAGATGTTCGCGGAATCAGCAACGATATCGTAAATGCCGGCAGTGATCTTGGAAATGCGATAAAACGTCCTTTCGAAAACAACCGCTAGAATAAAAAAGAACTGTCAGAAGTTAAATCAACTTTTGATCAGTTCTTTTTTGTTGTTTATGGAACCTCCTTCTTTTTTAAAAGTATGTTAAAGAGTTTCTTATTTAAATTTCATCTGAAAGTGTACAAAATACGTCCTCAACGGACGTTCACAAAGTAATCAAATTCACTTTTTATAAGGATTTAAGGGAGAGCCTATGATACAATAAGCAATAGAAACATACGCTCGTGTTTAGCGTTAGGGAGAGAAGAATTTGATTGAAAGTATTTCTGGAAATGTAGATTACATAACGGCAGAATATATTGTTATTAACAATAATGGAATCGGATATAAAATTTTATGTCCAAATCCGTTTATTTATAAATTAAACGATCAAAAAACGGTATATACGTATCAATATGTTCGTGAGGATATACTGGCACTTTATGGTTTTAAGAATAGAAAGGAACGCGACTTGTTCTTAAAACTATTGAACGTGTCTGGAATCGGTCCAAAGGGAGCATTAGCGATCGTTGCCTTCGGTCAGCCTGAGCAGGTGGTCAATGCGATCGAACAGGAAGATGAAAAGTTCCTAACGAAATTTCCTGGTGTAGGAAAGAAGACGGCACGTCAGATGATCTTAGATCTGAAAGGTAAGATCTCAATCTTCGCTGATGTAGAATTCACGGATGGACTTTTTGCAGATGTTGAACCAGATAGTGATGAACTTGACGAAGCACTTGAAGCTCTTGCTGTCTTAGGTTATGGCAGAAAAGAAATCCAAAAAATTCTTCCGGATCTGAAAAAAGAAAAGATGTCAGCAAACGAATATGTTAAAGCGGCATTAAAGAAGTTAATGAATTCATAAGGACGTGAGGATGTATGGAAGAGAGAATTGTTTCTTCAGAGGAACGTCGAGATGAAGCAAATATCGAGTTAAGCCTGCGCCCTGAACTACTAGACGAGTATATTGGACAAACCTCCGTAAAGGATAATTTGCGGATTTTTATTAAAGCTGCAAAACTTCGTAACGAACCTCTTGATCATGTCCTGTTGTACGGGCCACCTGGTTTAGGTAAGACCACGCTGGCATCGATCATTGCAAACGAGATGGAAGTTAACTTGAGAACAACTAGTGGGCCAGCTATTGAACGGCCTGGTGACCTGGCAGCTATCCTAACATCGTTAGAACCGGGTGATGTGCTGTTCATCGATGAAATTCACCGATTATCTCGTGCCATAGAAGAGATTTTATATTCAGCAATGGAAGACTTTTGTTTAGATATCGTGATCGGAAAAGGAGAGGTTGCAAGATCTGTGAGATTAGACTTGCCTCCTTTCACATTGATCGGCGCGACCACAAGAGCGGGTTCTTTATCAGCTCCTCTCCGAGATCGTTTCGGGGTACTTGCAAGGCTGGAATACTATAAGCCGGATGAGCTAGGTGAGATCGTAAGGCGTACAGGTGATGTCTTTGGTGTAAGAGTAGATGACCTATCTGCTGAAGAAATCGCGAGAAGATCAAGAGGTACACCGAGGATCGCAAACCGTTTGTTACGTCGTGTCAGAGATTTTGTGCAGGTTGAAGGCAAAGATACGATTTCTTTGCCAATCTGTCAGAAAGCTTTAGAGCTTCTGCAAGTAGACCGTTTAGGTTTAGACCATATTGACCATAAATTATTACTAGGGATCATTCACACGTATAAAGGCGGTCCTGTAGGTCTAGAGACTATTTCGGCTACCATAGGTGAAGAATCGATGACGATTGAAGATGTTTATGAGCCGTATCTTCTTCAGATTGGCTTTTTACAGCGTACTCCACGTGGACGGATGGTCACAGAACAGGCCTATCAATACTTTGGACTGGAGGCTTCCGCAGATTGAACAAACTGTTAATCGTTGCAGGAATCGTCCTAATTATTATAGGATTAGTAGGGACGTATATAGGTAAACTTCCTGGGGATATGGTTTGGAAAAAAGGAAACACGACCGTTTATTTTCCAATCATGACATCCATTATCATCAGTGTTGTACTTTCCTTGATCTTCATGATCATAGGTCGATTTAAATAGAAAGTTATTGCAACTTTGCTCTTGAAGTGGTTGATTTCCTCTCCGGGTTGCTCGCTTTCCGCGGGGTGTGCGGTGAGCCTCCTAGCGCTATGCGCTTCTAGGAGTCTCACCTGTCTAGCTACAGTGGCTAGCTCCTCGAGGTCAAAAGTCAATCGGTCATGAAGGCAAACAAACGCCTTCTTAGACCGTTCGCCTTTCGCTTGTCGGAGCTGAACGAGCCACTATCGCTTTTTGAACTGTCACACTGATCCCGCAGGAGTCTTGCACCCTGCGTTCCAATCAACTTGTCATGGAGACGAGCAAAGTTTACTTAGAAAAGTGCTATATAGAAAGCAGGAATACATTACATGAACGTAAATGATTTTGATTTCCATCTACCTGAGGAATTAATTGCGCAAACACCGCTTGAGAACCGCACTTCTTCAAGATTGATGGTGTTAGATAGATCACAAGAAACAATTGAACATAAACATTTTTATGATTTGAAAAATTTTTTAAAAGCAGGAGACTGTCTTGTCTTAAATGACACACGTGTTCTTCCGGCAAGACTTTTTGGGCAAAAATCAGATACAGGTGGAAAAGTAGAGGTGCTTCTTTTAAAAGAAGAAGGTAACGACACTTGGGAAACACTTGTTAAGCCAGCAAAAAGAATAAAACCGGGAACGGAAATCTCTTTTGGAGACGGCCGTTTAAAAGCAGTTTGTACAGGTGAGAGTGACCACGGAGGCAGACAGCTTAAGTTTATCTACGATGGAATCTTCTACGAACTGCTCGATGACCTTGGTCAGATGCCACTTCCACCGTACATTAAGGAACAGCTAGATGAAAAAGACCGTTATCAGACTGTTTATGCTGTACATCAAGGTTCTGCAGCTGCTCCAACCGCGGGGCTGCATTTTACCACAGAATTGATCGAAGAGATTAAATCTATTGGTGTACATGTAACGTTCATTACTCTTCACGTCGGTTTAGGCACGTTTCGACCTGTTAGTGTAGAGAATGTTCTCGAGCATGACATGCATGCAGAATTTTATCAAGTCACAAAAGGAACAGCGGAACTGTTAAATGGGGTTAAAGAAGCTGGAGGAAGAATTATTACCGTTGGAACGACGAGTACACGAACACTTGAAACGGTAGCGAATAAATTTGACGGCAAGTTTGAAGAAGATTCTGGTTGGACAGATATCTTTATCTATCCTGGTTATACGTTCAAAGCGATCGATGGATTGATTACGAATTTCCATCTTCCAAAATCAACATTAATCATGTTGGTGAGTGCATTAGCATCAAAAGATTTCGTTTTAAGAGCATATCATGAAGCCGTCGAAGAAAAGTATCGCTTTTTCAGTTTCGGTGACGCGATGCTTATACTTTAAGGGGGATATATTCTAAGATGAAACCAGCAGTAACATATGAATTAATAAAAACGTGCAAACAATCAGGTGCAAGATTAGGGAAAGTTCATACTCCGCACGGAACATTTGAAACACCTATCTTCATGCCGGTGGGAACATTAGCAACAGTAAAAACGATGAGTCCTGAAGAACTCAAAGAGCTTGGAGCAGAGATCATACTGAGCAATACGTATCACCTATGGTTACGCCCAGGACATGATATCGTAAAAGAAGCTGGTGGTCTTCATAAATTTATGAACTGGGATCGTCCGATTCTTACGGATTCAGGAGGCTTTCAAGTCTTCTCATTAAGTGATCTGAGAGAGATCAAAGAAGAGGGTGTACACTTCAGAAATCATCTGAGTGGTGAAAAGCTTTTCTTAAGCCCTGAAGGTGCAATGGAGATTCAGAACGCGCTAGGTTCTGATATTATGATGGCGTTTGATGAGTGTCCGCCTTATCCTGCAGAATATGATTATATGAAAGCTTCTGTTGAACGAACAAGCCGTTGGGCCGAACGCTGCTTAAAAGGACATGCTAGACCTGAAGATCAAGCCCTTTTTGGTATCGTGCAGGGTGGAGAATACGAGGAGCTTCGAAAACAGAGTGCTCGAGATCTTGTATCGCTTGATTTCCCGGGTTATGCAGTCGGAGGTCTCTCAGTAGGTGAGCCGAAAGATGTGATGAATCGTGTCTTAGATTTTACAACGCCTCACCTTCCAGAGAACAAACCGCGTTATCTGATGGGCGTAGGCTCTCCTGACTCACTTATTGATGGAGCGATCCGTGGAATCGACATGTTTGATTGTGTACTGCCAACGCGTATCGCTAGAAACGGAACGTGTATGACAAGTGAAGGAAGGCTAGTGGTCCGTAACGCGAAGTATGCAAGAGATTTCCGTCCGATCGATGAAAAGTGTGACTGTCATGTTTGCCGAACTTACTCTAGAGCTTATATTCGTCACCTTGTAAAAGCGAACGAAACATTCGGTTTCCGATTAACAAGTTACCATAACCTATATTTTTTGGTAAACTTAATGAAGCAAGTAAGACAAGCGATCATGGAAGATAGACTTCTTGATTTTAGAAATGAATTCTTTGAAATGTATGGGTTCAATAAACCGAACGCGCGTAATTTCTAAAAAATGATAAATATTTGACTTATAGAAAGGGGTGAAATAGTATGGGAAACCTTGGAGGAATATTGCCGATTATCTTGATGTTTGCAATTTTTTATTTTCTGTTGATCCGACCGCAGCAAAAGAGACAAAAAGCGGTTCGTGAGATGCAGTCTAACCTTAAAAAGGGCGACAAAGTTGTAACGATCGGTGGACTACACGGAACACTAGACAGCATCGATGATAACATCGCTGTTATTCGTTCGAACGATGGCGCAAAGTTAACATTCGATCGTAATGCGATCCGTGAAGTTAAAGAAGAAGCAGTACTATAACAAAAAGACCCGTTCATACGGGTCTTATTTATATGTTTGCTTATGACTGCTTAAGTTGACACCCATGATGCCACCGATGATCGCTAATAAAAGAAAAAGAGCATGATACATGTACTGAGAGGAGTTGAACGTACTTTGATAGCCTAAGTATTGCACGAGAAAAACAAAAAAAGAAAACAAGAGACTTGTACCCCCACCTAACAGCCAACCTTTACTCTGACCTTTCTTACCTGAAATCAACCCACCGATAAATAATGATAAAAAAGAAAGACCTACTGTCACCCATTTTAACGACCCTTCAGTTAGCCCTGTAAACCGCAGCAATAGTGAGAGCACTAAACTGCAAAGCATGATCATTAGCAGAACAGCAATCAGACCCCGTCCCATAGAAGAAGCCATGTGTTTAATCCCCATCTTTGATCCTCCTTATCCCTAGAAGCTTTCTATATACTTTATTCAGACAACGAAAAAATTAGAAGTACAAGCAAGTATTTTCCCTTTCGTTTCCATTGGTTTTTATTTGGCAAAACCTGCGTATCATGTTTTTTCATATCTGTGCCACACTAAGAAATGGAATGAACATGTAACGTACTATGGAAGGAGGGGAATCATGGAACTGTATACGATTATTTTCAGGACGCTTTTTATCTATTTTTTAATCATGGTTATCTTTCGAATGATGGGAAAACGCGAGATGGGAAAGTTATCAATTATTGACTTTGTTGTTTCGATCATGATCGCAGAATTAGCTGTAATCTCAATTGAAGATCCTTCGATTCCCATGTTGAATTCCCTCGTGTCCATCTTTGTCTTGTTGAGCATCCAGCTTATATTGGCTCTTGTTTCATTAAAGAGCAGAAGGATGAGAGAGATCGTTGACGGTAAACCTTCATTAATCATTAAAGAAGGTCAAGTGGATGAACATGAGATGAAAAAGCAGCGGTACAACTTTGATGATCTTTTAACTCAATTACGTGAGAACAATATTAGAAGTTTGAACGAAGTTGAATTTGGAATATTAGAAACAACGGGCAAACTATCAATAATTAAAAAAGATGAGGAATCTGAAAATACACCGATCCAAATGATCATGCCTCTAATTTTGGACGGAAAGATCTTAGAAGATAATCTTGAAAAGATGGATAAGACGTCTTTTTGGTTAAGACAAGAGTTAAAGAAGGTTGGATTTAAAGAGATAAAGAACATTTCGTTCTGTACACTGAATGAAGATGGGACATTATATGTTGACGAACTGAACAGCAAAAAATAAAACAGCCAAACTGGCTGTTTTAGATCCATCTTTTAATGAAAGGTATGTGTTTAAGATCTTCTTTACCTAAAAGTTTAAAGAAGACGAGAACAAACAAATAGATACCGCATGTTGCCGTTACGCATATTGTTAGACCTTGTACCGGGGAAAATTGCGGCATCATGTACTGATACAGATAAACCGCTGCTCCTCCTGTTATAAAAATCGAAAGCAGGCATAAGACAAAATCTTTTACCACGATCGTATAACTGATCGCTTTGATGACTGTAGCAAAATGAAGCAGAGTAACGACGACGATACTGATCACGATTCCAAGTGCTGCTCCCATAATCCCAAACTCGGGTCGGGTAGCTAGAGCAAAAATCGCTGTTAACTTTACAAGAGCACCAATGAGACTGTTGATCATGGCAGAACGAGCCAGATTCAAAGCCTGAAGTACGGCTTGTAACGGACCTTGAAAATAAAGGAAAAAGAAAAAAGGTGTCATGATTTTTACATAGGACGCGGAAGCCGGTGAATCATACATCAAGTCCATGATCGGTACCGCGTATACATACATAATCACAGCCGCAATACCGCCAGATAACATGGAGAGCCTGAGTGCTTGATTCAGACGATGTTCAATTAAGTGGTATTTTTTTTGTGCGTTCGCTTCACTGATAGCAGGTACTAAAGAGATCGAAAGAGAATACGTAATGAACGTTGGCAGAAACAATAGTGGGATAACATAACCTGCAAGTTCTCCGTATTGCGCAGTAGCTACAGCCGTAGTGATTCCAGCGATCGCTAAACTATTAGCCACTACAATTGGTTCAAAAAAGTAGGAAACAGAACCGATCAATTGACTCCCCGTTGTTGGGAGAGCGATATTAAGGAGGTCTTTCATCGTTTCATGACCTTGCTTCAACTGCTTAAAAAATCCTTTTCGGATGCGCATCTTCTTTTTCACTTTAAACATGGAAAACATATAAAGAAGTGATGCGAGCTCACCGATAATAACAGAGATCATCGCGCCAGCTGCCGCATATTCTACGCCGTATGGAAGAAATAGACCTGTTAATAATGCCACGAGAGCAATTCGGACCACCTGTTCGATGACCTGTGAATAAGCAGAAGGTCTCATGTTCTGCAGACCTTGAAAATACCCTCTTAAAACCGAGGAAACAGCAATGACAGGTACTACAGGTGCGATAGCGAGCAATGGCCATATCGTACGATGATCGGTAAAGAAGTATTCCGCTAATAACGGAGCAGCGATAAACAATGCGATCGTGATCACAATGCTCAAAATTCCTGTGATGGCCAAAGATACGATCAAAATTTTTCTTACTTTCGAACGATCTCCTGTCGCATCAGCTTCTGCTACTAGTTTTGATATGGCGATCGGCAGACCTAGCCTTGTTAACGTTACGGCTAATAAGAACGTAGGCACTGCCATCATATAGAGGCCGACACCTTCGTGACCCATGACACGAGCCATGACGATTCGATTAACGAAGCCGAGAATTTTGGTTACTAGACCTGCTAATATAAGCAGAATTGTTCCTTGCACGAGTGTTTGTTTTGTCATCTTAACCTGTCCCTTCTTGGACAATCTTATATATCACTATATGCAAGTAGAGTGAACCGTCATGACAGCTTGTTTTATCTCAAAAGGAGAGAATGTAGAATGGAGAATACACATTTTTCGGAATGGAAGAACGAAGTCAAACCAGCGGTACAAAGTAAAAAAGAAGAATTTCATTATTTGGGGTATGAAAGTGTAACTGAAGAGGAAATATGGGAATGTGTTCAATCTAAATTAAAGAAAAAGAAAGTTGAGCCTCGTCTCTACGCGTTGGTTGACACAATTTTAGCTCTTTCATTAAATGATTTTATGACGTGGCTAACGATACGCTCATATAAAGAAGAGGGGCTGACTCAAGAGTAGAACTTACTTTTGGGCAGCCTTGTTCTTTTGTTAAGCTATATTTATTATGTTTTATTTATGAACATTCACAGGACAAATTGACAGAAAAAAACAACAATCGCTATAATGGGAAGGGTTAGTATTCGTACTTATACATAGTGTTGTTTTTTGATACAGCATGAAGGAGGTTTCTTGAAGTGGTAAAAAGGAGTAAGATCGTCATCTTTTTTGTTGTGCTCATCATGTTCGCAGCACTAATCGGGCTTACAACAGAAAAGATCGTAAAAGGTACAAAGCTTGGGCTAGATCTCCAAGGTGGTTTTGAAGTACTTTACGATGTTGAACCTGTGAAAAAAGATCAAAAAATTACACAGGAAACATTAAAGAGTACGGTTGAAGCATTGAACAGCCGTATCAACGTGTTAGGTGTCTCAGAGCCTGAGATTCAGATCGAGGGAGACAACAGAATTCGAGTTCAGCTTGCTGGTGTAACCGATCAGAACAAAGCACGTGAACTATTATCTACACAAGCAGAGTTAACATTCCGAGATGTGGATGATAAGGTGCTTTTAGATGGTTCAGATTTAGAAGGAAATGGTGCAAAACAAACGTTTGAATCACAAAATAATAAGCCAATCGTTTCACTTAAGCTAAAAGACGCAGATAAGTTTGCTGAAATTACAGAAGAAGTTCTTCAGCGTCAGCCGCAAGGTGAAAACATCATGGTTATTTGGTTAGATTATGAAAAAGGGGACTCATTTAAAGAAGAACAGAAAAAAGAACTTGCTGGAAAACAGCCAAAGTATATTTCTGCACCTTATGTAAGAGAAAAACTTACTCAAAAAGATGTAACCATCACAGGGCAATTTTCTGTTGAAGAAGCACAGAGTTTAGCAAAAATCTTAAACGCCGGTGCTCTTCCAGTTAAACTTGATGAAGTATATTCGACATCAGTTGGAGCAAAGTTCGGAGAGAAAGCATTAAATGAAACGGTATTTGCTGGCTTTATCGGAATTGCAGTAATCTTTTTATTCATGCTCATCTTCTATCGTGTGCCTGGAATCATTGCTGTTATCACGCTATCCATCTATATATGGTTGATCTTAGCTATTTTCTATCTGATGAACGGAGTTCTAACGCTTCCGGGTATCGCAGCTCTTATTCTAGGAGTAGGTATGGCGGTTGACGCTAACATCATCACGTATGAACGAATCAAAGAGGAACTAAGAAGCGGGAAATCTGTGTTAAGTGCGTTTAAAGCAGGAAATCGTCGTTCATTCACTACGATTTTTGATGCAAACATTACGACGATCCTTGCAGCGGCTGTGTTGTTCGCGTATGGAACAAGCTCTGTAAAAGGGTTCGCGTTAGTTTTAATTATTTCAGTTCTGGCAAGTTTCATCACGGCCGTTTTCGGTACAAGACTTTTCCTAGGTTTATGGGTACAGTCACGTGTTATGGATAAGAAGCCAGGCTTGTTTGGTGTAAAGGAGAGTGACATCCGTGAGCTTTAATTACGACTTTGTAAAAAACAGAAACCTTTACTTCATCATCTCGACTCTCCTTACTGTTATTGGAATTGTATTCTTGCTTACAGCTGGATTGAAGCTTGGTATTGATTTTGATAGTGGATCGCGTGTGAATATTCAAGCGAACGAGACACTTACCAATGAAAGTGTAGAAGAGGAGTTCAAGTCACTTGGGCTTGAGCCTGAAGCGGTCGTTCTTGCTGGAAAAAATGATCAGGCAAATGTTTCCTTTAAAGGTGCTTTGTCAAAAGACGAAGTAGCGAAGGTAAACACTCATTTTGAAGAGAAATACGGTGAACCGCCGAGTATCAGTACGGTTACGCCAACGGTTGGCCGTGAGCTTGCACAAAATGCTTTTTATGCCGTACTTATTGCATCTGTAGGTATCATCATCTATGTAGCGTTCCGTTTTGAATGGAGCATGGCTGTTGCCTCAGTTGTCGCTTTATTGCATGATGCTTTTATGATCATTGCCGTATTCAGCATTTTAAGGATAGAAGTAGACCTTCCATTCATTGCAGCGGTTCTAACGATTGTAGGTTATTCCATCAATGACACGATTGTTACGTTCGACCGAATCCGGGAGAACATGAAACTTGAAAAAGTAAGAACACAAGAAAAACTGGCTGAAATCGTAAACAGAAGTATTCATGAAACGTTGGGTCGCTCGATCAATACCGTTCTAACGGTTATTATCGCAGCAGTTGCACTATTGATCTTTGGAGCTGATTCAATCAGAAACTTCTCGATTGCATTGTTGATCGGTTTAACATTTGGTGCGTATTCTTCCATCTTTATCGCTTCTCAGTTGTGGTACGTTATGAAATCACGACAGATGAAATCGAAAAAAACGCGTCCAGTTGAAGCAGAGCCAGAAATTTAAAGTAAATATCATTCATAAATTGTCACCTCTTATCCTGTTTTGTATAATGAATAGGTTAAGAGGTGATTTTTATGTTGGAGCCTAGAACACGGTGGGAGATTCAAGAACCATCTGAAGAAAAGGCAAAATGGTTGTCACAAGAATTAGATATCCCTCTACTGATCGCGAATCTATTGGTTGTCAGAGGAATTGAAACGATTGAGAAAGCAGAAGCATTTTTAAATATAGATACAGATCAATTTCACGATCCATTCTTGATGGATGGGATGACAGAGAGCGTTGAGCGGATACATAGAGCTGTAGAATCGAATGAGAAGATTTTAATTTTTGGCGATTATGACGCAGATGGTGTAAGCAGTACAACGGTAATGTACTATGCACTTAAAGAACTCGGCGCACAGTTTGACTATTATATTCCGAACCGCTTTACAGAAGGCTATGGTCCGAATGAGCCTGCACTAAGAAAAGCCAAAGATGATGGTTACTCACTCGTGGTAACCGTTGATACAGGAATCTCAGCTGTACATGAAGCTAATATCGCAAAAGAGATCGGGCTAGACTTCATTATCACGGACCACCATGAGGCACCTCCTGTATTGCCAGATGCTTATAGCATTATCAATCCTAAAAAACCTGGCTGTACATATCCTTTCTCTGGACTCGCAGGTGTAGGTATAGCATTTAAAGTAGCACATGCCCTTCATGGAAAGGCACCTCTACATTTGCTTGATTATGCATGCATCGGGACAATAGCGGACCTAGTACCGCTTGTTGATGAAAATAGAGTGATTGCGAAACTCGGTATAGAAGCACTCTCGAAAACGGATAAGATCGGATTGCAAGAACTGCTAAAAGTAGCGGGACTTTATGAAAAAGAGCTGACTGCTGAAGATGTAGGATTCGCGATCGGACCGCGAGTGAATGCAGCAGGAAGACTTGGTTCAGCGATGCCAGTGGTGGATCTGTTTACTTCAACTGACCGAGACGAATCAGCCATGTTGTCACAAGAGATCGATTCTGTAAACAAAGAACGTCAAGGAATCGTAAACGAGATCACAAAAGAAGCGATCGCGATGGTCGAAGAAAGTTTTCCTCCTGATGAGAATGAAGTGTTAGTCCTCGCCAAAGAGGGCTGGAATCCGGGGGTTATTGGTATCGTTGCTTCACGACTAGTTGAGAAATTTTATCGCCCTACGATCGTTCTATGTTTGGATCCTGAAAAGGAAACGGCAAAAGGGTCCGCGCGAAGCATCAAAGGATTTGACATGTTTGAGAACCTTTCAGGATCTAGGGACATTCTTCCTCATTTCGGTGGACATCCGATGGCAGCAGGAATGACACTTTCCATGCATGATGTTGATGAATTAAGAAGTAGGCTTATCCGGCAAGCTAAGGAATGTTTAAAACCAGAAGATTATCTGCCGGTTACAACGATCGATCTTACAGCTAGATTAAATGAGATATCACTAGAAACGGTTGAGCTGTTAAGTACGTTATCTCCTTTTGGTGTTGGCAACCCATCGCCTCGTGTAATGGTTGAAGAAGTTCCGATCCGCGAGATGAAAAAGATAGGAAGTCAGTCCAATCACCTCAAGTTACAGGTAGGAAATGGTGAGCTATCAGTTCTCGATTGCATTGGTTTTCAAAAAGGTAGTTTGTTAGAAGAGATGACTCCTTATTCGTTAGTTTCGATCGTTGGACAGATCCAACTGAACGAATGGAACGGCTATAGAAAGCCTCAGCTTCTTCTTGAAGATCTTTCTGTCAATCATTTTCAACTGTTTGATTATAGAGGTCTTAAAGATGCTGCAAAAAGATTAATTGGCCTGCCGCACTCTAAAACATGTTTTATCGCGTTTGAAGAAGAAACAGTAACGCATAAGGATTTTGTTGCGCTATCTGATCAAGTGATCGGTGAAGATGAGTTATTGACTCTACCCGAGGATTATTTTAAAGAAAAGAATTTAGTCTTCTTAGATGTTCCTCCTTCTCTAACTCGCTTTTCAGAATGGCTGGAAACCATCGGTGAACCTTCAAGGATCTATGCGGTGTTTCATCAGAGTACAGAACACTTTTTCACGACGTTACCAACGAGAGAGCATTTCAAATGGTTCTATGGATTTCTTGCAAAAAGAAAAACCTTTAACGTGAAGAGGGATGGTGCAGAACTGGCGAAATGGAAAGGCTGGTCGAAAGAAACAATAGATTTCATGTCAAAGGTGTTTTTTGAGCTGGATTTTGTTACAATAGACGATGGTGTTATTTTCATTAATAAAGAACCTAGCAAACGAGAATTAGAAAGCTCTGAAACCTATCAGAAAAAGTTTGAACAAGCAGACATTGAAAATCAGCTCGTTTACTCTTCTTATCATTCTTTAAAAAGCTGGTTTACAGAACAAACACGGCCAAAAGCCAGTTTGTAATTTTCAGGAGGCAAAGATTCATGGATTATAAGCCGTTTATTTCAGTAGTAGAGAATTTCCCAATCGAAGGCATTCGTTTTAAAGATATTACTTCACTTATGTCTGATGGTGCAGTATATAAACAAGCAATGGATGACATTGCTGTATACGCAAAAGAAAAACAGGTGGATGTGATCGTTGGACCTGAAGCACGTGGATTTATCGTAGGTTGCCCTGTCGCTTACACATTAGGATTAGGATTCGTCCCAGTCCGAAAAGAAGGTAAACTTCCTCGTGAAGTGATCAAAGTTGATTACGGACTTGAGTATGGTAAAGATGTTTTAACGATGCATAAAGACGCGATCAAACCAGGACAAAGAGTCTTGATCACTGACGACTTACTAGCAACAGGCGGAACGATCGAAGCAACGATCAAGTTAGTAGAAGAGCTAGGCGGAGTAGTTGCAGGAATCGCATTCATGATCGAACTTACTTACTTAGATGGCCGTAAGAAACTTTCAGGTTATGATATCTTCACTTTAACTCAATACTAAAAAATATAAGAGTTCCTT